>DMCN01000057.1 GCA_003445795.1 Gallionellaceae bacterium | reverse complement strand
ATCCAGACCGTGATGCGCCGCTACAACATCGAGAACGCCTACGACAAGCTCAAGGAACTCACGCGCGGCAAGGGCGGCATCAACAAGGAAAGCCTGGCAGCCTTCATCCAGACACTGAACATCCCCGCGAGCGAGAAACAACGTCTGCAGGCGCTGAGCCCGGAGACCTATACAGGCAAGGCGGCGGAACTGGCGAAGCGCATCTGAGCCGGCTTTTCCGGTAGCACAAACGACAAGCCCCGCTTTCGCGGGGCTTGTCGTTTCAGGATGCGGCAACACTCATTTCAATTTGCTGTAATCCACGCGATCGAATCCGTCGGCACCTCTGGTCACTGCATCGGGTCTGACAGTGCGGACCTCATCAGCCATCACGCCCTTCGCATGTTCACCCCACACGTAATCGAACTCATACATACCGATTCCCAACGGATGTGTGCCGATACGTTTGATGTTCTTCTTCAGGCGCCTATCCGAGATGGTAAGCGTTGGCTGGATCGTTGTGGTGAGCGGTTGGATCGTCGTCGTGAGCGGCTGGATCGTCGTTGCCGGCTGAATAGTCGTTGCAGGCTGGATCGTTGTTGTGATCGGCTGAATAGTGGTCGTCAGCGGCTGCAACGTCTTCGTAGTCGTCGGCAGCGCAGTGACAGGCGCAGCCAGTGTGCCCGTTACCGGCTTCAATGTCGTTACCGGCAAGTTGTTTGTGAGCGGCGCCTTAGTAAGAGTCGACCCCTTGATCAGCCCCCCCGGGCTGGCCAGTGTCCCCACTGGCTGTTGCCTGGCAACCGGGACGATTGCCGGCTCATCCCTGGTTGGCGGTCGATAGAAGGCGGGGATATTGGGCAATATGGTCGGCCTCGCATTGGCCAAGTTGGGTACAAAACCTGCACTATTGGGATTGATGACCACCAAACCCTTTGCAGTCGAAAGCACTGCCGCCCCGCTATTCACCTTGTCATATGTTCCCGGTTCTCCCAGAGCAGGACGCCCATCCACCGGATTAGGGATGAACATCGGCTCATGGTCAGTTCCCCGGATACCGATCGTCGCGGTCGGTGTTTCGATCTTGTAGTTTTCCTTATTGCTACGACCGATCATTCCTGTGATGGCTCGAAACCCACCTTTTACCAATGAGATCAAACTGCGTTCAGACCCATCAGCTTTGCCGCTAAAGCGGAAAGTCGTGATACGCAACTTGGTTTCCGGACGCACGATGATCAAACCATCATCCTTCATCTTCACCTGCGCAGAGGCGGAAGCGGCGGAAGTGATCGTATCTCCTTCGTTGATATCGCCACCTTTGCGGGCAATGCGATCCTTGCCTGTCGCCGAAGTCACCTTTACATCCCCGGAGACAAACTGAAAACTCCCGGCTGCCGCGGCAACGTCCAGCGAGACAAGCGCTGCAAGAGCGCCTACAGCGAAAATAAAGTTTTTCATGATTTCCACTCCCGAATCACCTTCTACAGTTTCGAATAATCCACTCTGTCATACCCATCCTCGCCCCTGAGTACAGCCTCGGGCATGCTGACCATAACCTCATCCGCCATCACTCCGACCGCGTGCTCACCCCAAACATAGTCATACTCATAGATGCCAAATCCGCGCGGGTGAGTACCGATACGATGGATATTCGTTTTCAGACGTCGATCGGAAGTTCTATAAATGATCGGCGGAGGCACAAACACAATAGGTACGGTGATGATGGGAGGTGGCAGCAACACCAGCGGGGGCGGCGGAATCACAATCAACGGCGGTGTGATTACCGGCAGAATCGGCATTGCTGTGAAGACGGGAGGCGCGATGGGCGCAATTACCGGCAGCGGCACCGGATTCACCGTCAACACCGGGGGATTCAACAATCTAGGAGCGACCATAGGCACTAACGGCGCCGCGGGTGCCAGAACCGGAAGCGGGGCCATCACTAGAGGCCTTGTCAGTGCCGGCGCAACCTGATTCACAGGAGCGGGCGTATTCTGCACACTGACCGGAGGAGCCGTCTGCTGCCGGACACGGGCCGCCTTCCTGATCGAATTTTCCTGCACTGACAGATCATCTGCGTATGATCCGGATGCAACCAGCACACCGGATAGGGCCATTGCTATCAACTGTGTAGTTTTCATGTCACACCTCCAATACTTGCAAGTTACTTAAATTCCCTTTTCAGGCTCAGACTGAACTCGGTCTTTTGGAACCCGTACAAAGGGATGTTCGATGCGTTTTTTATACGCATCCACTGCGGATGCAAGATCCAATTCGGTGCAGGGCGCCAATTCATTCCCAACATAAGTACGGTCATGGCATCCCTGCCATATGGCAATTCAGCCACATAGGCACGCGCATACGCTTTAGTGTCTTTACGGAAACTCTTCATCCACATGCCCGTCACATCGACATCTTTACCAAACGAATACTGTGAGTAGAGCATGACGGTATTGGTGTTTCTGCTGACATCCGTCGAAGAAATCAGCGGTGAGTGGTTCGTCAGTTCACGTACCGCACGATCGCGTGCGTGGTTCAGCGCAAAATAGATCAACGGTGACCCTTCCTGCGCAAAGATATGCATGAAGTTAGTTCCGTACATCATCTGGTTGGTGTCTTGATCCGGAGATGTCACATAACGCGGCGTGTTGTATTGAACCGTGAACGCCCAATAGTCACGAGCGCTGACCATGAATCGCACATCTCCTGTCACCGAGTTTTGCGCGCTGTTGTTCGTATAGCCTGTTTCCGTCCCCTGTTGACGATACCCGCGACGCGCGACATCAAAACGATAGGTATCGCCCTGCGATGTGGCACTCACCCCGCCTTTCACCAGGCTGGTGTGCGAATTCATCGAGCTATGGTTGTTATAAGCCCGATGGCTGGAGTCAACTGAGACGAAACCGTAAGTCCCGACCGAGGCAAAAGGAACGCGCCCTTCCATGTTGAGATTCAGAAGGGAGAAGTTGTCCGAAATGCCGCTTGGAATGCTGGGCTTGTCGGGCGGCGGGGCTACACCTATCGATGCGGAATAGGCAGAAGAATAGGCATCAGGCACCGTCGCGATACTCGAGTCGTGTCCGTAGCCAAGCTCTATTCCGCCAAGCAAATAGGGTTGCTGCGCCTTTTTCGCGGCGACTTCCTTGGCATCCTCTTGCTGCTTGATCGCTTTGAGGTACTGATTCGCCGTTGACTTGGTCTGCGCGGAAGACTTTTGCTCCAGAACCGTGTTGAACTCCTTCTTCGCGCGATCCATATCTCCCGATTGGAAATAGGCGATAGCCAACCACTGCCGCGCATCACCATAGCCGGGATTGGTTGCAACGACTCGTTCCAAAGCGATGGTAGCCCTGTCGGGTTTTCCCGCATTTACGGCACAGACACCCAGCAGATAGTCGTATTGCACGTTCCCAGCCAACTCAAATTCCAGTGGCTGCAATAGCTTGTATGCCGTCTTGAATTTTCCCGCCTGAACCAATGTATTCGCCTTGGATATCTGGCTTGCGCCCTTGTCGCTCACGGTGTCAGCCGCAAAAACTGACAGGGCGAAAAACAACCCCAAGCATCCTAAAACGATTTGTTGAACCCGATTTTTCATCGCCACCATCTCCCACTCGCCTGTTATTCTTTATATATGTGTGATCAGGTTACGTGTTTGATTACGCGGGGTCAATACGACAAATGGACTACATCCCGACCCTTTCGGGAGGATTAAGTACTTAATTGAATATTTTGATATTTATACAACGAGCCTCGCTTTTGCGGGGCTCGTTCATTCAGGCTGCGGCCTGGACGGGTATGTTGTCGCGCTTTTCGATGATGCGGTTGTGCTCATCCACATACACAAGCGTGGGATGGTACTTCTGCAGCTCCAACTCGGAATAAACGGAGAAAGCCGCGATGATAAGGATGTCGCCGGGATTCGCCTTGTGTGCTGCCGCGCCGTTGACCGAGATAGTGCGCGAGCCGCGCTCGGCGCGGATGGCATAGGTGCTGAAGCGTTCGCCGTTGGTGACGTTGTAGATATCGATGGCCTGATATTCCCTGATGCCGGACGCATCCAACAGGTCATCGTCGATGGCGCACGAACCCTCGTAATGCAGTTCGGACTGCGTCACGCGCACGCGGTGCAATTTGGCCTGTAGCATGGTTCGTTGCATGGTCACCTCCTCAGCCCTTTCAGGGCAGAAAACAGCTTCATATTCCTCCCCGACTCTCAGGGGGCGCGCATTATAAACGTCCGGGCGCTAAAGACAAACTTCCAAATTGTCGATCAAACGGGTCTTGCCCAACCGCGCTGCCACCACAATCACCAGTTTGCGGTCATCCTTGGTCGGCACGCCCAGGTCGGACTGCTTGCGCACGGCGACATATTCCACCTGCCAACCGCGCTTGGCAAGCGCCGCGCCCGCTTCCCGCTCCAGCGCAAGATAATCGCCCGCGCCCTTTTTCAATGCTTCCCCCATCCCACGCAATGTTTGACTGAGGAAAGCCGCTTCGGTTCGCTCCTGTGGCGACAGGTACTGGTTGCGCGAGGACAAGGCCAGGCCGTCCGCCGCGCGCGAGGTCTCCGCCCCCACTATCGTGATGGGCAAATTGAACTGGGTGACCATCTGCCGGATGATGGCCAGTTGCTGGTAATCCTTCTTGCCGAAGATAGCGACCTGCGGCTGCACCAGGTTGAACAGCTTCAGCACCACCGTCGCCATGCCGCGGAAGTGGCCGGGGCGAAACTCGCCGCACAGCTCACTGGCAATGGGCGGCGGCTCGACGAACAGCGTCTGCTGCTCGGGATACATATCGGCCACGGCAGGCGCGAACACCACATCGGCCAGCCCCTGCAACTTCGCGCAGTCCGCCTCCAGCGTGCGTGGATATTTGTCGAAATCCTCGTTGGGACCGAACTGTAACGGATTGACGAAGATGCTCACCACCACGCATGTGCCCTGCTGGCACGCGATGCGCACCAGTTCGATGTGCCCCTCGTGCAGATTGCCCATGGTGGGCACGAAGGCGATGGCCTTCTCGTTGGCAAGGCGGGCGCGCAGTTCGGGAACGGAATGGATGAGTTGCATCAGAATGAATGCTCTGCACCGGGGAATTTTCCGGACTTCACTTCGGCGACATAGTGCGCCACCGCATCAGCGATGGAAGATGCGCCCTGCATGAAATCCTTCACAAAACGCGCCTTCTTGCCGGGATAGATGCCGAGCATGTCGTACACCACCAGCACCTGGCCGGAACAAGCGGCACCCGCACCGATACCAATGGTGGGGATGCGCAATTGTTGGGTGACTTGCGCGCCGAGCGCGGCGGGAATGGCTTCGAGCACGATCATGCCTGCGCCTGCCTCCTGCAGCGCTTTGGCGTCTTGCAGCAGTTTCTTTGCGGCGGCATCGGTCTTGCCCTGCACCTTGTAACCGCCAAGTTGGTTGACCGATTGCGGGGTGAGGCCGATGTGCGCACAGACCGGAATGCCGCGCGAGGTGAGAAAGGCGACAGTCTCGGCCATCTCGGCACCGCCTTCGAGCTTGACCAT
This sequence comes from Gallionellaceae bacterium, assembly GCA_003445795.1. Lineage (GTDB taxonomy): Bacteria > Pseudomonadota > Gammaproteobacteria > Burkholderiales > Gallionellaceae > Sideroxyarcus. Next base: position 14,332 of record DMCN01000057.1, on the reverse strand, counting down.
CTCGGCACCGGCCTGCATCAGTTGCACGGCATGGCCGAAGGTCTCGCGCGCGCTGAATTGCGAGGTGCCGAACGGCATGTCGGCGATGACGAACGCCTGCTGCGCACCGCTGACCACACAGGCGGTGTGATAAGCCATCTGCTCGATGGTGACCGGCAGCGTGGACTCGCGCCCCTGCACGACCATGCCCAGCGAATCGCCGACCAGCAGCACGTCCACGCCGTTGGTTTCCATCAGTGTGGCGAAGCTGGCGTCGTAGCAGGTCAGCACGGCGATCTTCTCGCCCTTGTCGCGCATGGATTGGAGTTTGCTCAGGGTCGTTCGCATATCATGCCCCCACGTTGAAATATTCCCTGCGCCCGCGCATCTTGGCGATGCGGTCGAGCAGCAAGCTGAAGTCGTCTGCATTATCCACAAAATTCAGGTGTTCGCTGTTTACCACCAACACCGGCGCATTGTCATAGTGATGGAAGAACTCGCCGTAGCTGGCCGAGAGCCGCTCCAGATAGTCGTCCTGGATAGTGCGTTCGTAGCGGTTGCCACGGCGGCGCACACGCTCGGACAGCGTGTAGGTGGGTGCCTGCAGATAGATCACCAGGTCGGGCGCGGGTGCCTGCGGCGACAGACCCTGATAGATGGACTGGTACAGTTTGTACTCCTCGTCGCTCAGTGTCAGGCGTGCGAACAGCGCGTCCTTTTCGAACAGGTAATCGGAGACAGTGCGGCTGCGGAACATATCCATCTGCGCCAGGTCGCGAGCTTCGTTGATGCGTTGGAACAGGAAAAACAGTTGCGTGGGCAGCGCGTAGCGCGCGGGGTCCTGATAGAAGTTGGCCAGAAAGGGGTTGTCCTGCGGTTTCTCCAGCAGGGCATGCGCCTCGGCAAGATCGGCCAGGCGTTGCGCAAGACTGGTCTTGCCTACGCCGATGGGGCCCTCCACCACGATGTAGCGATATTTACTCAGGGGCATTCAGATCCGCTCCAGTTTTTGCTCCGCACACGACCGCCCCGCCTCTGCCGCGACTCCCACGCCGGGGATCACGCAGTCCGGCGCGATCTCCAGCAGCGGCTGCAACACGAACGCACGCAGGTGCATCTGCGGGTGCGGGATGGTCAGTCCGTGTTCGTGATGCACCAGGTCATCGTACAGCAACACATCCAGATCAAGCGTGCGCGGCGCATTGCGAAACTCGCGCGTACGTCCGCATTCCTGTTCCAGCGCCAGCAGCGCGTCAAGCAGCGCGTGTGGAACCAGTTCCGTCTCTATCTGCGCTACCGCATTGATGAAGTCCGGCTGATCCAGATAACCCACCGGTGCGCTGCGATACAGCGATGACTTCTTCAGCAAGCGCGTCTGCGGCAACCCGTTCAAGGCATCCAGCGCCTGCGAAACCTGTGCGGCGGGATCGGCCAGGTTGCTGCCCAGCCCGACGAACGCAACGTGCTTCATCAGTCTATCGGCAATTCAGATTGCGTCGCGGAGCCGGGCTTCTTGCTGCGGCGACGGCGTTTCTTCGGGCCGCCGGTATCCGGCAACAACATCTCGGCGCGCCGGTCGTCACTGGCATGCTGGAACTCTTCCCACCAGGTACCGAGCTCGGTTTCCACTTCGCCACTCTGGCAGCGCAGCAACAGGAAATCGTAAGCGGCACGGAAGCGCGGCAAGGCCAGCAGACGCAGGGGGCGCTGCCCGCCGCGCTGTTCGAAGCGCGGCTGCATGAGCCACAGTTCTTTCATCACCGTGTCGTAGCGGCGCGGGATGGCGAGTTGCGCGCGTTGCCTGTCGAGCACTTCATCCATCGCCGCATGCATCGCCCCGATGGGCTTCTCGCCCGCATCCTGCTTGGCCTTCCACGCGGCCAGCACCTCATGCCATAGCAATGCGGCAAACAGGAAGGCGGGGGAAGTGGCTTTCTCTTCGGCGATACGCTGATCGGTGTTCTCCAGAGCCAGCATGACGAACTTCTCGCCCATCGGCTGTTCGAGGATCACGTCAAGCATAGGCAGCATGCCGTGATGCAAGTCCATCGCGCGCAGCTTCTTGATGCAGGGCATGGCGTGGCCGGACAACAGCAGCTTGAGCATCTCGTCAAACAGGCGCGCCTCGGGCACATTGCTCAACAGTTCTTTCATCTTGAAGATCGGCGCGGCAGTGGCGGGGTCCAGTTTCATACCCAGCTTGGCCGAAAGCCGTACCGCGCGCAGCATGCGCACCGGATCTTCGCGGTAACGCACTTCAGGGTCGCCGATCATGCGCAACACGTTGGCGCGGATGTCGGCATAACCGTTGTGGTAATCGAAAATCTCTTGTGTAGCGGGATCGTAGAACAGCGCGTTGGCAGTAAAGTCACGCCGCGCGGCATCCTGTTGCTGGTCACCGAACTCGTTGTCGCGCAGGATGCGCCCGTGCGCGTCGGTCTCCGCATCTTCGGCGTCGATGGCGCGGCGGAAGGTGGAGACTTCCACCGTTTCTTCGCCGAACATCACATGCACCAGGCGGAAACGCCGCCCGATGATGCGCGCGCGGCGGAACACCCGCTTCACCTCTTCCGGGGTGGCATCGGTAGCCACATCGAAATCCTTGGGCTGGCGATCGAGCAGCAAGTCGCGCACTGCACCGCCGACCACAAAGGCCTGGAACCCGGCAGCCTGCAGCCCGTCGGTAACGCGCTTTGCGCCGTGGCTGATGCCGTCGCGACTAACGCCATGTTTTTCATATGGAATAACATGCGCCGCGCCCACCACCCGCACCGGAGCTGATTTGCCGAATACCCGTTTGAACAGTCTTTTTATCATGGTCGAAAAAGTTGAAATCGCCGCTGGATCGCGGCGACGGGCGGAATTATACACCGCCCCCTCTCCTGCCTTGGTTCAGCGCAGGGAAATGATAGGCCAACCTTGTTTTTGCGCGTGTTTTCGCAAGGTCTCGTCGGGATCCACGGCGACCGGATTCTTCACTTTGGAGAGCAAGGGCAGGTCGTTCAGGGAATCACTATAGAAAGAAGTCACGGCGAAGCTCGCCCAGTTCCAGCCGCGTTCGGCCAGCCAGGATTCCATGCGCGTCACCTTGCCGTCGCGGAAGCTGGGGATGCCGGCGACACGACCGGTGAATTCGCCGTTCTTCTGCTCCGGATCGGTGCCGATCAGATGTTCGATGCCGAACTCGCGCGCGATGGGTGCGGTCACGAAACTGTTGGTGGCAGTGATGATCACGCACACATCACCCGCAGTCTTGTGCTGCGCCACCAGTTGGCGCGCCTTGTCGCCCATCATCGGACGCACCTTGCGGCGCATGAACTCCTCGTGCCATTCGTCCAGAACCTTGCGTGCATGGCGCGACAGGGGTTTCAACTGAAAATCGAGGAACTCGTGGATATCCAGCGTCCCTGCCTTGTACTGCTCGTAGAACGCCAAGTTCTTCGCCTCGAACAGCTCGCGGTCGAGCACGCCCTGCTCGATCAGGAACTGCGACCACTCGAAATCGCTGTCACCGCTCAACAGGGTATTGTCCAGATCGAATAAAGCCAGATTCACATCACACTCCGTACTTAATAGTTGAAACACTCTCAATCATTCCGTCACTGCACGCATGACCTCTTTCAACAGCGGCACCGAGGCAGCCCTTTTCAAACGCAGGCAATGTTCGTCCAGCGCATCCAGTGTCGCCAGCAGCGAAGGCAGATCGCGGCGTCCGTGCCGCAACAGATAGGTCGTCACTTCGCCCGGCAGTTCCAATCCGCGTGCCAGTGCATGTTGTTTCAGCGCCTGGGTCTTCTCTTCATCGTCCAAGGCGTGAATCTGATACACCAGCCCCCAACCCAGTCGTGTGCGCAGATCGTCGCGAACTTTCAAGTGTGCGGGTGCTGCCAGGCCGCTCACCAGCAGCATACCGCCGGTCTCACGCTGGCTGTTGTAGAGTTCAAACAATTGGATCTGCGCCGCATCATCCAGTCTCTCCACATCGTCAACGGCCACCACCTGCGCGGCTTCCGGCACTTCGCCGCAGGCATAGATCGCAGACTGGCCGACTGCACGCACAGCCCCTACAGCGGCCTGCAGCAGATGACTCTTACCGCTGCCTGCTTCTCCCCAGACATACAAGCCGCGCTCCCCACTTGTGCCGGACAGCGCATGGCGCAATGCGGAAAGCAGTTCGGCGTTGCGCCCTGCGACGAAGTTATCCAGGGCGGGAGTCCACTCGGGCACGATACCCAGCAATAATTGGTTCATGTCACTTGCGGTATAAGGCGCTGGTCAGATACCAGCCTTTGAAATGGCGCAGACCGACCAGCAGCATCGCCGAGATCGGCAGCGCCAACAGCACGCCGAAGAAACCGAACAACTGGCCAAACGCGAGCAGCGCGAAGATCACCCCCAGCGGGTGCAGGCCGATACGGTCGCCAACCAGTTTGGGCGTGACCACAACTCCTTCCAGCAACTGGCCCGCGGTGAACACGACCCACACCAGCAGCACGCCAGTGAAGGAATCGAACTGCGTCAAAGCAACCAGGGTCGCCAGCGTCAAGCCGATGATCACGCCCAGATAGGGCACAAACACCAGCATGCCGCTCACGATGCCGATGGGCAGGGCGAACTGCATCCCGGTCAGCATCAGCGCCAGCGCGTAGAACACGCTCATCAGAACCATCACCGACAGTTGGCCGCGCAGAAACTCGGCCAGGATCACGTCCACCTCGCCGGTAATCTCCACCGTCTTGGCATGCCAGCGGCGCGGGATGATGCCGTCGACGCGTTCCAGCAACTGCGGCCAGTCGCGCAACAGATAGAACATCACCAGCGGGATCAGCAACAGGTTCATCACGATCGCGATCAGGGTCGAACCGCCGCTGCTCAGCCAGGGCAGCAGGCTGGCCGAAACGCCGCCCGCGCTCTGCCAGTGTTCGCTCAGCAACTCCTTGAAGGTCGCCACATCCCATTGCACGGTGATGCCAAGGTGCTGTTCCAGCAGCGGCAGCAGGCGCTGGCGGATGATATCCAGCAACTCCGGCAACTTGGTCATCAGCATGCCCGATTCGTAGCGCAACAGCGGCAACAGGATCAGCAGCAGCGCAACCAGAGCGCCGAAAAGCAAGGCCATCACCAGCGCCGTGGCCGAGGTGCGCGACATGAAACGCCATTTGGCCGAACGGGCGACCAGCGGTTGCAGGATGTATGACAGGATGCCCGCCGCCAGGAACGGCGTCAGTACGGGGTCGAGCAGATACAGCAGCCAGGCCAAAGCTGCCGCTGCGGCCAGCCAATACAGTGCCACGAAGCGTTCATGAGTCATTTCAGGTAAAATCCGCAGTTGGAAAATTGTGCTGCACTTTACCTTCTGGAAAGCGAGAACTCAACTTGAATACCCCCTCCAATAGCCTGTCCTATCGCGATGCGGGCGTCGACATCGACGCGGGCGACCAACTGGTCGAGAACATCAAACCCTTTGCCAAGCGCACCATGCGCCCGGAAGTCCTCTCCGGCATCGGCGGTTTCGGCGGTCTGGTCGAGATCTCGAAAAAATATAAAGAGCCGGTACTGGTGTCCGGCACCGACGGCGTGGGTACCAAGCTCAAACTGGCATTCGAGCTGAACCGCCACGACACCGTTGGTATCGACCTCGTCGCCATGAGCGTGAACGACATCCTGGTACAGGGTGCCGAGCCGCTGTTCTTCCTCGACTANNGGCGAGACCGCCGAGATGCCCGGCATGTACCCGGTGGGCGAATACGACTTGGCCGGTTTCGCGGTCGGCGTGGTGGAAAAGAGCAAGATCATCACCGGCGACACCATCGTAGCTGGTGATGTGGTACTGGGGCTGGCCTCCAACGGCGCGCACTCCAACGGTTATTCGCTGGTACGCAAGATCATCGAGCGCAGCAAACCCGACCTGAACGCCAAGTTCGACGGCGAGCGCACGCTGGCCGACTGCATCATGGCCCCCACCCGTCTGTACGTGAAGCCGATGCTGTCGCTGATGGAGAAGGTCACCGTGAAGGGCATGGCGCACATCACCGGCGGCGGTATCACCGAGAACGTGCCGCGCGTATTGCCGACCAACGTCATCGCCGACATTGACAGCAAGACCTGGCAGATGCCCAAGCTGTTCGACTGGCTGCGCGAGGGCGGCAACGTCGAGGCGCAGGAGATGTTCCGCACCTTCAATTGCGGTATCGGCATGGTGGTCGTGGTTGCGGCCCAGGATGCGGATGCGGCGATCAAGCACCTGCAATCGGTCGGCGAGACCGTGTCACGCATCGGCGTCATCCGCGCACGCAACGGCGACGAGCACCAGACCCAAGTACGCTAACCCGTGAAACGCATCGTCATCCTCATCTCCGGCCGCGGCAGTAACATGCAGGCGCTGCTGGAGGCGAAGCTACCATGTGAGATCGCGGCGGTGATCAGCAACCGCGCCGATGCACAGGGATTGGCGACCGCCAGTGCGCACGGCATCGCCACCGCGGTGGTGTCGCACAAGGACTACGCCGACCGCGCCTCTTTCGATGCGGCATTGGCTAAAATCATTGATGGATACGCGGCCGATATCGTCGTGCTGGCCGGATTCATGCGCATCCTTACCGACGGCTTCGTCGAACGCTACGCCGGCCGCCTCATCAACATCCACCCCTCGCTGCTGCCGGCTTATCCCGGCATCGACACGCATGAGCGTGCCTTGCAGGATGGCGTCAAGATCCACGGTTGCACGGTGCACTTCGTCACGCCCACGCTCGACCACGGCCCCATCATCATCCAGGCAGCAGTACCGGTGTTGCGCGACGACACACCGCAAAGCCTTTCCGCCCGCGTGCTATGCGAGGAGCATCGCATCTATCCGCAGGCACTGCGCTGGTTGTGCCTGAACCAGGTGTGGCTGGACGAGCATGGCCGCGTCGCCAGCGACCGCCTGGAACAGCCGGGCGCTCCGCTGCTCTCCCCGGGATTGGAGTAAACCATGCGCCCATTAGTCGCCCTGCTGCTGTGCTTTGTCGCTCCTGCGCTGTTCGCGGCTCCCCCTGCGCGCATCGAGGCTGGCTATGATGTGACCACAAAAGGTATCAAGATCGCCGAGATAAAGGAAGTCTTCACCCGCGCAGGCAACCAGTACCGCATCGAGAGCACCACCAAGCCGGTAGGGCTGCTGGCCGTGTTCAGACCGGACACGCTGCAAGTCGTCAGCGAAGGCGAGATCACCAAGAATGGTCTGCGGCCGCGAAAATTCCTGTACAGGCGTTCGAAGGAGACTCTCAAGAACACGGCTGCGGATTTCGATTGGCGTCAGGCCACACTCAAGCTTAGCGACCGCCAGGGAACACGTATCGAGCCGCTTCCCGCCGCCACACAGGATCGCCTGAGCGTGCTATACCAATTCCGTTACGAACCCTCGCTGCACGAGCGCAAGGAAGTGACCATGCGAATCACCAACGGCAGCAAGATCGATACGCGCCGGTATTCGATACAAGCCAAGCAAATGGTCGATGTCCCGCTGGGTGCGCTTAAATCGTTGTACCTAAGCACGGCACCGCAGGAAACGGCCTGGAAGACCGAGATGTGGCTGTCGACCGAGAACGGCAACTTCCCCTGCAAGATCATCTTGACCGAGGACAGCGGCGACCAACTGACACAAGTCCTCACCGCCTTGAGTATCACCCAGTGAACCTGAAGCTGGACACATCTTCACGCCGCATCAGCTTCGCCATCGGCATTTCGATCCTGGTGCACTTGCTTGCACTTTGGGGGCCGGATATCCGCCTGCCACAATTCAGATCGTCTCCGCCCGCATTGACTGCCAGGCTTGAAGCGCTGCCTTCTGCTCCGGCAAAACAAAAGCGCAAATCCAAACCCGCAGCACCGAAACCGCCGCCCGAATCAGTATCTCAGGCTGAGCCTGTGCCGCAAACAAACGAGCCCCAACAGCCACCACAAGATGTTGTCCGTGATGCCACCCCTCCTGTCGAAACTGAACCACTCACATCAGGCGCAGGAGAAGAGGTAAAGCGCCCGCCTTTACCCAAGCGGGCGCAACTCACTTTCGCCGTCTATAAGGGTAGCGGCGGTTTCCGTGTCGGCGAGGCAATACACACGTTGGAGATAGACGACGGGCGTTACATATTGAATGCGGTGACAAAGACCGTCGGACTGGCGAGCCTGTTCAAGACTTTCGAACTCACCCAATATAGTAGTGGCAGCTACACCAAAGACGGTCTGCGACCAGAGCTGTTTTTCGAACAACGCAAGGATAAGCTCGCCACTTTGCGCTATACAGCGGAGTTCGATCATGAAGCGCAAATCGCCCATTTTTCGCAGGGTGGCGAGGTCATCCTTCCTCCCGAGACCCTGGACATCCTGAGCGTCATGTACCAGTTCCCTCCCATGCGGGGTGTTGAAATTGTCTCCGTGTATGTCAGCAACGGCAGAAAGATTGAACGATATGAATTCGGCATCGGCCTCCACGAAGTGATCGACACCTCCATCGGCAAACTGGAGACTGTTCACTTGCGCAAGGTGCATACACAAAACGAAGAGGGACTGGACATCTGGCTGGCACGTGAATACCGGTTGTTCCCTGTAAAGATCCAATTCATCGAAAAGAACGGTGAAGTCACCGGCGAGGCTGTCATCACCGACATCCGCGTGTCGGAAGAAGAAGGAGTAAGAAGCGATGTTGTTAACTGAATACCGTCTCGACCTGGTCATGCAGGCCCTGCGCACCGCCCTGAAGATGGAACACCCGGCGGACGCCGTGCTGCGCCATTTCTTCCAGGCCGAGCGTATCGGCTCCAACGAGCGCTCGCTGGTGGCCGAAACGCTGTTCGGCGTGCTGCGCCACCGCCTGTTTATCGACCACGCCTGCACCGTCGACGACAAGGGACAGGCCACTGCGCGGCGCGTGGCACTGGCCTATTGGGTCAAGTTCGGCGGTTACAACCTGCGTGAACTGGAGCCGCTGCTCAAGCCCAAGGAAGCCGATTGGTTAGGCAAGGTCAAGAGCATCAACATGAACGATCTACCGCTTTCCATCCAGGCCGAGCTGCCCGACTGGATCGTCGACAAGCTGCGCCCGCAACACAGCGATGCAGAGATCCTCGAACTGGGCCGTTCCATGCAACAGCCCGCCCCGCTCGACTTGCGCGTGAACACCCTGCTCGCCGGACGCGACGAGGTGCTGCAATCCTTGCAGGCCGAAGGTATGGACGCACAAGCCACACCTTACTCACCGATGGGCATCCGCCTCAAATACAAACCGGCGCTGAACAAACACGCGCTATTCCTCACCGGCAAATTCGAGGTGCAGGACGAAGGCAGCCAGTTGCTCGGACTGTTAGTGGCACCGAAACGCAACGATATGGTGGTCGATTTCTGCGCGGGCGCGGGCGGCAAGACACTGATGCTGGGCGCGCTGATGAATTCGCAGGGGCGCTTGTATGCCTGGGACATCTCGGAAAAGCGCCTGACCAATCTGAAACCCAGACTTAAACGCTCCGGCTTGAGCAATGTACAGCCGCAGCTCATCGCGCACGAGAACGACAGCAAGGTGAAACGTCTGGCCGGCAAGATCGACCGCGTGCTGGTAGACGCACCGTGCAGCGGGCTCGGCACCCTGCGCCGCAACCCAGACCTCAAGTTCCGCCAGTCGGTTCAAAGTGTGGCCGAACTGAACGAAAAACAGACCGCGATTCTGGCTTCCGCCGCACGCCTGCTGAAACAGGGCGGGCGACTGGTGTATGCCACCTGCAGTCTGCTGCACGAAGAGAACCAGTCCATCGTGGAAACCTTCCTCGCCACGCATCCGGATTTCAAGCTGATCCCCGCCGGCGAAGTGCTGGCCCAGCACAAGATCGCGCTGGAGATGGGCGACTACCTGCAACTCACCCCGCAACGGCACAACACCGACGGTTTCTTTGCCGCTGTCCTGGAACGTTCCGCCATATAACAGTCGCCCCACTCCCTCATGATATGGAATAATGCGCCGATAAGTTGCGCAGGGTGAGCGCAGCTCATACCTGACAAAAGAACAAGATTATCTGGGGGCAGTATGAGCAACAAACCAATATCCATCGCGATATTGAGCAGCTTGTTTACTACCGCAGTCTGGGGCAGCGCAGCCTTGGCAAACGAAGAAGCCTGGCCGGAACTCAATCTGGGCGACCTGATGAAGGTCGGGGTCGAATCCGCCGCGCGCAAAAACCAATCTATTTCCAACACCTCCGCCGCGGTCTTCGTCATCTCGGCATCCGACATCAAACGCTCCGGCGCGCTGACCATCCCCGAACTACTGCACCTCGCCCCCGGCGTCGAAGTGGCCCGCCTCGGCAACAACAAATTCGCCGTGTCCATCCGCGGCTTCAACGGACGCATGGCCAACAAGCTGCTGGTACTCGTCGATGGTCGTTCGATCTACAGCTCGCTCTACGGCGGCGTGATCTGGGAAGCCGAGAATCTGCCGCTGGAAGAGATCAATCGCATCGAGGTCATCCGCGGCTCCGCCGGCCAGGCCTGGGGATCGAACGCGGTCAACGGCGTGATCAACATCATCACCAAACGCGCGCAGGACACCGAAGGCTGGCTGGTCGACACCCACGGCGGCACCGAGACCGGCAAGGCGGGTCTGGCACTGCGTTACGGCAGCAAGCAGGAAGATGGCTCGGCCCTGCGCGTCACCGTGAACGAACAGCGGCGCGACGGCGGCAAGGAAGCCGGCGGCAAAGACGCGCAGGACCACTGGAACGACACCTCGCTGACCTTCCGCTATGACAGGCCGGACGGCATAGATACGCGCTGGTTCTTCAGCGGTCGCGTGTTCGACTCGCATTCGGACGAAACCTGGATGATCCCCACCTTCGATCCGGCAGCGATGTACGACATCACACAGTACGGCGCGACCCGGATCACCCCTTTCATCTCCAGAAGGAACGGCGGCGACCTGCTCGGCCGTTTCGAACAGACCACCGACGGCGGCGGAGAAGTTCGTGTGCAGACCTACTTCGAAAAGTTCCAGGGTGACGTTCCCGGTGCCAGCGACAACCATACGACCTTCGACATGGATGCCCAGCATCGTTTCCCGCTGGGCGAGACGCACGACATCGTTTGGGGCGGCAACTGGCGCCAGACCGATCATCAGAACTACATGCAACAGGGCGGCTTTCTGACTGCGTCGCGTACCGACACCACTGTCAACCTGACCAGCCTGTTCGCGCAGGACGAACTGACGCTGGTGCCACACACCTTCACCGTCCAGGCCGGACTCCGCGCCGAACGGCAGACCTTCGGCGGCACCTCGCCGCAACCTTCCGTGCGCGCCTTGTGGACGCCGAGCGAGCAGCATTCGTTCTGGCTGTCCTGGTCGAAGACGGTGCGCTCGCCCAGCGTGGTGCAGCAAACGATGGGGGCCTATGCAGTGGCGATTCCCGGAGCGCCAGCGGTGCTGGTCTACGCCGCCCCGCCTGAGCAATCGGGTTTCGGCAACGAAAAGGTGCGCACCCTGGAACTCGGTCACCGCGCGCAATGGACGCCTACGTTGTTCTCTGACCTGAGCATCTATTCCAGCAAATACGAAGGGGTGTTCGGCATACTGTCGCAAACGAGTGTACCCAATACTGTCATTGCGCCCGTTGGTGGCGACGCAGCCTGCACCGCCGCGCTCATCAACTTCGGCCTCAACCCCGCCGCGCCCGGCGTGTGCGTCACCCACCTGTACGGCAACGCCCTGCCGGTGCGCACCCGCGGCCTTGAGCTCTCCACTGAATGGAACCCGCTGACCGCCTGGCGCCTGCAACTCAACGCCTCGCGCATGTGGGTCGATGCCGGCGCGGGCACGCCCTATGACGCCAACACACTGTTGTACGGCAGCAGTCCGAAGTATCAGGGCTCGTTGCGTTCGTCCTACAATCTTACTCCCGACCGCCAGTTCGACTTCTGGCTGCGCCGCATCGGCGGCCTGGCCCACGCAAGCGATTACGGCGGCAGCTCGGCGATGACGCCGGTCACCGCGCGCACTGAACTGGACCTGCGCTTCGCCGAACAGGTCACCGACTCGCTGGAACTTTCGCTCACATTCCAGAACCTGCTGTCGAAGAACGAGATCCAGTTCCATCCGGATTACATGCCCTCGCTTACAGTCGTGCCGCAACGCACCATCTATCTGAAGGCGCTTTGGCATGACATGTGAACGGACTACCCATATCTCCCCTTCTCCACGCGCCGCCTGACCGCTGCATGAGGAACACGGTGCGATACTTTCTGCTGCTGTTCTTGCTGACTGCGCCCGGCGCGCAGGCCAGCCGCACGGAGTTCTCGGCACAGCAGGTCAAGTCGGCGTATGTGTTCAACTTCATCAAGTTCGTCGAGTGGCCCGCGCAAGAGATCAGGGCGGGAGGCAAAGTCAGGCTGTGCGTAATTGGCGACGATGGTCTGCATGCTTCGCTTATCGCCCTCGACGGCCGCAAGGTCGGCGAATACGAACTGCAGGTGCGTCGTTCCACCGACCCGGTGAACCTTTCCATCTGCCATGTACTGTTTATCGGCGAGCAGGAGCGGCGGCGGCTCGTGCCTATCATCAAATCGCTGGATAGCGCGCATGTCCTGACTGTCTCGGATATCCCCGGCTTCGCCGAACGCGGCGGTGGCATCGGCCTGCTCCACCATGACGACCGCATGCTGTTCGAGGTCAACCTCGCCTCGACAAAAAAAGCCGGACTGCGCCTGTCCGGCCAGATGCTGAATCTGGCCGCCAACATCTTCGGGAGATGACAGCATGAACTTCTTCCCGCACCTGTCCGACTGGTCGTTGCGCAAAAAGCTGGTATTCCTCATCATGCTGGGCAGCGCGGTAAGTCTGTTGGTGAGTTTCTCGGTACTGTTCGGCGGTTCGCTGCGCAGCAGCCACAAGGAATCGCTGCAGCAACTTTCCAGTCTCTCCGACATCCTGTCCGAGAACGCGCAGGCGGCCCTGATCTTCGAGGACCGCAACGAAGCCAGAAGACTTCTCGAAGCGCTGAACGAACACCGCGAGATCGATTCCGCCTGGCTGCTGGATACCCGCGGCAATGCGCTCGCAGCCTGGAACCGCCAGGGACTCCCCACGGCCATCCCCGCCGACTACCAAGTCGATACCAAGCAGATACGCGCGCAATTCTGGTCGCGCAGCGCCGATCTGTATCGCCCCGTGCTGCGTGGCGATGAAAGGATCGGCTACCTGCTGCTGCAAGCCGACCTCAGCTCCCGCTGGGACAGACATCTGGCCGATCTGGAAACGGGGTTGGTGATCGCCGCACTGGCGCTGCTGGTGATCTACTTTCTCGCGATACGTCTGCAATGCGTGATCTCGGAACCGATCAGAAACGTCGCCAACGCGGCGCGCACCATCGCCAACGACAAGAGCTACGAGCTGCGCGTACCGCAGCACTCGAACGACGAGATCGGCGAGCTGATCATGGCCTTCAACCACATGTTGAGCGAGATCCAGGAGCGCGACGAAAGCCTGCTGCGCCACCAGGACCGGCTGGAAAAGGAAGTAGATAAACGCACCGCCGAGCTGGCGCGCAGCAACGACGAGCTGGCGCTGGCGGCAAAGATCTCGCATCTGGGCTACTGGGAATACGACGTGGACACGCGCATGTTCACCTTCAACGACCAGTACTATTCCCTGCATTTCACCACCGCGCGCGAAGTCGGCGGCTATCGCATGTCCTACGACGAATTCGCCAGCCGCTTCGTCCATCCCGAAGACAAGAAGCGCATCGCCGACCATATCGAACTCGAACTCGGCTCCGGCGAGGCCGACTTCGTGGTGGAGACCGAATTGCGCATGCTCTGCATCGAAGGCGAGGTGCGCTGGATGAGACTGCGCTTCAAATCGCAGATCGACGAACACGGACGCAAATACAAGCTGACCGGCGTCAGCCAGGACATCACCGAGAAGAAACGCTCGGAGGAGACCATCTGGCAGCAGGCCAACTTCGACCCGCTCACCGGACTGCCCAACCGGCGCATGTTCCAGGACCGGCTGGAGCACGAGATCAGAAAGTCGCACCGCGACGGACTGCCGCTGGCGCTGATGTTCATCGACCTCGACAAATTCAAGGAAGTGAACGACACGCTGGGACACGACAAGGGCGACGTCCTGCTGGTCGAAGCGGCGCGCCGCATCGCTGCCTGTGTGCGCGAATCGGATACTGTCGCGCGTCTGGGCGGCGACGAGTTCACCGTCATCCTGTGCGAACTGGACGACTCCCACACCATAGACCGCATCGCGCAGTCCATCGTCGACAAGCTCGTCGCCCCCTTCCAGCTCGGCGAGGAAACAGCCTTCGTCTCCGCCAGCATCGGCATCACG
>DMCN01000058.1 GCA_003445795.1 Gallionellaceae bacterium | reverse complement strand
GCGTGGCCTTCGGCAACCTGCTGCTGGGCGTACCGTTCCACTTCGAAGACAACCTGATGCCGGTCTATACCGGCACCTTCTGGGCCTTGCTCAATCCGTTCGCGTTGCTGGCCGGTGTGGTGAGTCTGTCCATGCTCACTTTCCACGGTGCCAATTACCTGACGATACGCACCGAGGCTGACGTGCAGGCGCGGGCGCGCATTGCCGCGCTGATCTTCGGCACCGTGATGCTGGTCGCTTTTGCGGGAGCCGGTGTGTGGGTATCCTCGGATATGCCGGGCTATGTCATCACCTCGGCGGTAGATCACGGTGCCTTGCCCGACCCGTTGGACAAGACGGTCGCGGTTCAGGCCGGTGCATGGATGGGTAACTTCGCCAGCCATCCCGCTTTGTGGGCAGTGCCGGGCGCGGCCTTCGCGGGCGGCCTGCTGGCCCTGTTGTTCGCCTGGATGAAGAAGCCGGTGCTGGCCTTCGTCGGCAGCGCCGTGGCCGAACTGGGCGTCATCGGCACCGCAGGGGTTGCCATGTTCCCCTTCATCATGCCGTCGTCCAGCGATCCGCGTTCCAGCCTGACCGTATGGGACAGCGTGTCCAGCCACTTCACGCTGGAGGTGATGTTCTGGGCGGCCCTGATTTTCACGCCCATCGTCATCGCTTACACCGGCTGGGCCTACAGGATGATGGCGGGCAAGATCACCATCGCCCACATCCAGGCCAACGATCATTCCGCTTATTGATACCGGACACTTTAAGGAGATTCACATGTGGTATTTCACCTGGATGCTGGGCCTCGCCATGGCCATCCTGCTCGCCGTCGTCAATGCCATCTGGCATGAGTACCATGAATGACGGGCAAGGGTAGCTAGCCGAAACGGGGGAGTGCGCTTGCGCGCTCCCCGTCTTGTATGGGTGACCCGTCATGTCGTGATCACGGTGCGATGATGTGTGTCACCTTTCCCGGATATTAAAGAGAAAGGCGGGTGACCTTTGTCACAGACATGCAGCCGCTTTGCGCCTATCTTGTGCGCTGTTACCAACCTTCCCCTTCCACAGACCGAACACAGGAGCTATCTCATGTCCCATGAATCACCCCGCATCGCCATTCTGGGCGCAGGTTTTGCCGCGCTGACCGCGGCGCGCGAATTGCGCAAGCGCTCACCCAAAGCCCTCATCTCGTTGCTCTCGCCCAGCACCGATTTCGTTTATCTGCCCAGCCTGATCTGGATACCGCCCGGCATCCGCAAGGGTTCTGACCTGATCATTCCGCTGGCGCATTTCCTGAAGAAATACCGCATCGAACACGTGCGCTGCAGCGTGACCGGCCTCAGGAACGGCGGCCGCTCCGTGCTGACCGACAGCGGCGAATTCGAGAACGATGCGCTCGTCATCGCCACCGGCGGTCGTTTCCTCAAAGGCATGCCCGGCATCGAGCATGCGCTGACGCTGTGCGAGGGCGTGCCTGCCGCCGAAGCCATCGGCAAGCGGCTGCGCGAGATGAACAGCGGCAGCGTCGCCTTCGGTTTCGGCACCAATCCGAAAGAGCCTTCCGCAATGCGCGGCGGCCCGATGTTCGAGCTGCTGTTCGGCGTGGACACCTGGTTGCGCCAGCAAGGCAAGCGCGAGCGCTTCCAACTGACCTTCTTCAACGCCGCCGCCGAGCCGGGCAAGCGCCTGGGCGACAAGGCGGTGAAAGGCCTGCTCGCCGAAATGAACCGACGCGGCGTGGACACCCAGCTCGGACACAAGATCAAATCGTTTTCGGCGACCGGCGTGAGCACGGAAGCAGCCGACATCCCGGCCGACCTCATCCTGTTCATGCCCGGCCTCACCGGCCCGGCCTGGGCGGAGAACAGCGGCATCGCGCTGTCCGAAGGCGGCTTCTTCCCGGCCGACGAATTCTGTGCGGTCAAAGGCACGGAACGCGTGTTCGTGGCCGGCGACGCGGGCAGTTATCCGGGGCCGGACTGGTTGCCCAAACAGGCGCACATGGCCGATCTACAGGCTGTCGCTGTAGCGGAGAACCTGCTGCTGGCGCTCGAAGGAAAAGCACCAGAAGCGCGCCCGCGCACCGAGTTGATCTGCATCGTCGACAGCGTCGATGCCGGGATACTCGTGTATCGCGATCTCAAACGTAACTGGGTACTGCCGTCCTCGCGCCTGTTCCACTGGGCGAAACGCTATTTCGAGGGGCACTACCTGCGTGAATTCCGCTAAGACAGGGAGGATCGCGTGAGCGGCTACACGGCTATAGCATGGCTGTCGGGACTGTTGCTGTCCTGCGCTCTGGCAGTATTGCTTTTCAATCGGCTGATCCGGGTCAGCCTGGCCGCACCGCGCATATACGAAAGCGGCGTGCCCGACGGCCTGCCCTGGCGCGAAGTGAGCATCCCCACAGTGCGCGGCAAACAGTTGTTCGGCTGGTTCATCCCGGCGGGCAAGCGCGCACCGGCACTGGCCATCCTGCACGGCTGGGGCGGCAATGCCGAGATGATGCTGCCGCTGGCGAAACGATTGCATGCAGCCGGATATGCGCTGCTGTTCTTCGATGCACGCTGTCATGGCCGCAGCGACGGCGACACGTTCGCTTCCCTGCCGCGCTTCGCCGAAGATCTCGAACACGCGGTCGACTGGCTGGGGGTGCAGAGCGAGGTGGATGAAGGCCGCGTCGGCGTCATCGGCCATTCGGTGGGCGCGGGCGCCGCGCTGTTGCTGGCATCACGGCGGCATGATATCGCCGCGGTCGTCAGCCTGGCAGCGTTCGCCCATCCGGCAGGCATGATGCGGCGCTGGCTGAAGTTCAAGCGCATCCCGTTCTGGCCGCTGGGCGCCTACATCCTGTTCTACGTGCAGCGCGTCATCGGTCACCGCTTCGACGACATCGCGCCTTCACACACCATCCGCAGCGTCGAGTGTCCGGTGCTGCTGGCCCACGGCACCGAGGACGAGACCGTGCCGGTGAGCGAGGCGCGGGAGATCTATGCCAACCGCAAGGACGGACGGGTACGCCTGCTGCCGATGCAGGGCAGCCACGACGAATACACCGAAATGGAGCGGCACATCGGCACGATGATCGGATTCCTGGATAACGCCATGCTCAGGCCGCGCAAGGGATGAATAGTGCTGCCGCCAGACGGGTGATCCAATGTCATTGACGGGAAATGATAAAACGGCTGAGAGGATGTGGAGCGGGTGAAGGGGATCGAACCCTCGT
>DMCN01000006.1 GCA_003445795.1 Gallionellaceae bacterium | reverse complement strand
ACCGATGCGATCAACCGCGGCGCGGTCTACAAATTCTTCACCAAACCCTGGGATGACGATCTGTTGCGCGCCAATGTGGAAGAGGCATTCCTGCGTTACGAGATGAAGATGGAAAACCAGCGCCTGACGCGGGAATTGCAAAAGGCTAATGAGGAATTGCAGAACATCAACCATCAGCTTGAAGAGCGCGTGGAGGAAAAAACCCGGGAAGTGATGCACAATCTGAACATCCTCAAGGTGTCGCAGGAAGTGCTGGAGGGCTTGCCGGTGGCGGTGGTCGGTGTGGGTGACGACGGTTTGGTCGCTGTTGCGAATCGCAGAGCGCGACAGTTGTTCTACCCGGAAGGATCTGGCTTGTTGCTGGGAGAGGCTGCCGCCGCCGTTTTGCCGCAGNNCAGCAATTGATGACATGCATGAGTAACTTGTCCCAGGAGTGCCAGCACAGCACTTTGGGGGATGGCCGGCAAGTCCGCTGCTGGTGTTATCCGATGGGCGAGAATTCATTCTCGAAGGGTTTGGTCATGGTCATTGATGTCTATGCAAGTTGAAACGCATATATAAGTACACGGGACATGATGGATAAAAGCACCATTCTCGACAGACTGCATCAACTTCCCGCCATGCCACTGGTGGTGCAGGAAGTGATGTCCAGTTTTAGGGATGAGAACACGGGCAGCTCCGAGTTGGCGCACAAGATCGCCTTCGATCAGGGATTGAGCGCGCGCGTGTTGCGGGTGGCGAATTCTTCCTTTTACGGCTTGTCGCGCGAGGTCGGCACTATCCAGGAAGCTGTGATGGTGCTGGGCTTCGACTGTGTCCGTTCTCTGGTTCTGTCGGCGGGTTTTGTGCGAGCTTTCGCCGCAACGTCCGAGGGATTGTTCGATCGTCACGAGTTCTGGGTGCGCAGTTTCCGTATCGCGACCTATACCGAGGCACTGGCGAATTGTACCGGCGGAGAGCGGCAACTTGCCTTCACCTCGGGCATGTTTTACGACATCGGCCAACTGGTGTTCGATGTTTGTATCCCTGAGCAGTTCGCCGAGATATTGAAGCGGCAGAAAGAAACCGGGGATCGCCTTGTCATAGTGGAACGCGACTTGCTCGGTTTCGATCATGCCGTGATCGGGGGCGATATGGCGAAACGCTGGAACTTCCCGCCCAAGCTGGAGCAGGCCATCCGCTATTGGCGCTCGCCGGAAAGGGAACCATACGAACTGGTTGGCGGCATGGTGTACATCGCGGTGCTGCTCGATGAAGGCCTGCGCGGCGACGAATTGATGCAGCAGATCCCGGAAAAACTGCGCGACCGTTTAAATCTTGATTGGCCGGCCATCGAAGCGGGATTGCCGGAGGGTGAACAACTGGATGCAGTGGCGAACCTGTTGGTGACGGAATGAATGAAAGGAAGAATAGATGAATGAACCGCTGGGAGCGACGCCAGCCGCTGCGACTTTGCTGTTCGTCGATGACGAAGCCAATGTGTTGTCGTCGCTGAAGCGATTGTTCCGTCCCTATGGCTATCGCATCCTGACGGCGGAAGGCGGTGCGCAGGCGTTGGAGATCATGGAGCGTGAAAGCATCGATCTGGTGATCTCGGACATGCGTATGCCCCAGATGAACGGCGCCCAGTTCCTGGAGCAGGTGAATTTGCGCTGGCCGGAGACGATACGCATCCTGCTCACCGGCTATGCCGAGCTTGAAGCCACCGTCGATGCGATCAACAAGGGACATATCTACCGCTATCTCGCCAAGCCCTGGGAAGACAATGACATCGTGCTGTCCATCCAGCATGCGCTGCGCCAGAAAGAATTGGAACAGGCGAATCGCGGACTGGAAGAACTGACGCGCAAGCAGAACGAGGAACTCAAGGACCTGAACGCCAATCTGGAACAGAAGGTCAAGGCGCGCACCGAGGAGCTGCGCCAGACCATGGGTTTCCTCGAGGTTGCCCACGAAAAACTGAAGAAGGGCTTTATCACTTCCATCCGGGTTTTTTCAAACCTGATCGAGTTGCGGGAAGGGGCGATGGCCGGCCATTCGCACCGGGTAGCCGAACTGTCGCGTGCTATCGCGAAGCAGATGGGGCTGAGCGAGCCGGAGATACAGGATGTGTTTCTCGCCGCGCTGTTACATGACGTGGGCAAGATCGGCTTGCCGGATTACCTGCTGGAGAAACCCTATGCCAGCCTGACCGGTCTGGAACGCGCCCAGGTGAACAGACATCCGATCAAGGGGCAGATGGCGCTGACGGCGCTAGAACAATTGCAGGGGGCGGCAAAACTGATCCGCAGCCATCATGAACACTTTGACGGTCTGGGCTTTCCGGACGGCTTGCATGCACTTGAGATCCCGCAGGGGGCGCGCATCATCGCGCTGGCCAACGAATATGATGGCGTCCAGTTGGGTGTCCTGCTGAACAAGCGGCTGAAACAGTCGGATGCCGTGTTGTTCATCCAGGAAGGCAGGGGCAAGCGCTATGATCCCGCCGTGGTGGATGCCTTCATGAAAGTGATGGGTGCGAGCGGGACGGCACAAGCCGTTCAGGAGAACGCCGTCAGTCTGAGTCAGGCCCGACCCGGCATGGTGCTGTCACGCGACCTGATGAGCAGCCACGGTGAACTGCTGTTGTCGAAAGACTATGTGCTGGACAAGACGCTGATCGACCAGATCCGGGGCTTTGAGCATTCCGGCGGCGGCGATCTGGTCATGTATGTGTACGCCAATAAGTGACAGGTCCGGGGATTAATATGCACCGCCTGCTCGAGCGCCAGATCAAACACCATCTCGAAGGACATCGCTCTGCCGAGATGGAGGCCTTTCTCGCCGCGGTGGATGCCGCCTACGTCAGTGCTGACAAGGACCGACTGCTGATAGAGCGCTCGCTCAAATTGATGTCGAAGGAACTGACCGAGGCCAACAGCGGCTTGCGCAAGGAGTTGCTCGAACGCAAGCGTACCGAGGATGCCTTGAATAAGGAGAAGGCCGAACAACAGAAGCTGATCCACAAGCTGGAAGATGTTCACAGCCAGTTGCTGCAATCCGAGAAGATGGCTTCCATCGGCCAACTCGCGGCGGGCGTGGCGCACGAGATCAACAATCCGCTGNNGTGGCGCACGAGATCAACAATCCCATCGGCTATGTCTTCTCCAATCTTGGGGCTTTGGAGGACTATGTACAGAAGGCCTTCTGCATGATTTCGGCCTATGAAGAAGCGGAAACCAGCATCACTGATCCCGATCTGCTGGATAGATTGCGGCAAGCGAAGAAGGAATGCGACATCGAATTTCTGAAGAGCGATCTGCCCGCGCTGATGAGGGAGTCCAAGGACGGCATCACGCGCGTGAAGAAGATCGTGCAGAACCTGAAGGATTTTTCGCACGCGGACGTATCGGATGAATGGCGCTACGCCGACCTGCACCATGGATTGGATAGCACTCTGACCATCGTCAACAACGAGATAAAGTACAAGGCCGAGGTGGTGAAGGAATATGCGCCACTACCGGAAGTGGAGTGCCTGCCATCGCAGCTCAACCAGGTGTTCATGAATCTGTTGGTGAATGCAGCCCAGGCCATTGACGAGAAGGGCGTGATCACGATTCGCACCGGACTTCAGGGCGATGAGGTTTGGGTCGATATCCTGGATAACGGCAAAGGCATCGCTCCCGAGCATATTCAGAAGGTGTTCGATCCATTCTTTACGACGAAGCCGGTAGGCAAGGGGACCGGGCTTGGATTATCACTGTCGTACGGTATCGTGCAGAAGCATCATGGCCGCATGGAAGTACAAAGCGAGTTGGGCAAGGGAACGATGTTCCGGGTGTGGCTGCCGGTGAATCAGGCACAGAAAGCGAGTTGAGACGATGTCAGAAGAACGATTCGAAGCTTTCAGTTGGGATAATAAATTCAACACCGGCGTGGCGGTGGTGGACGAGCAGCATCACCGCTTGGTGGATCTAATCAACCAGCTCGGAGCGATCAGCGCCAAGCAGTCCACCCTGGACGAACTGGGCGGGATACTCACCGAACTGGCCAACTACACGGTCTACCACTTCAAAACAGAAGAAGATCTGATGAAGCAGCTCAAGATCGATGCCGCCCACCAACTGGCACACCTCAAGGCGCACAAACATTTCACCGAGCAGGTCGGAGTCGCCGCGAAAATCCTGATGGGCGGCGGCGATGTGAACAACCAGATCGTCGTGCCGCTGCTGAAGTACCTGACCAACTGGCTGGTGCAGCATATCCTGGGGGCGGATACACGCATGGGCAAGGAGATCCTGGCGTTAGAGGCAGGTGATAGCCACGAAGATGCCGTGAAGAAAGCCAATGAGTTCATGACGCAGTCGGCGAACGTGCTGATGGACGCGCTGAACGAGATGTACGGCAAGCTCGGCGACAAGACGCTGGAGGTTATCCAGAAGAACCAGGATCTGGAGGCGCTCAATGCCGAACTGGAAGCCCGCGTGCAAAGGCGCACCGCCACGATAGAACAGGCCAACCACCAGTTGCAGGCCAACAACGAGGAACTGAAACAACTCAACGAAAAACTGGAATCGGCGCATACCCAGTTGCTGCAATCGGAGAAGATGGCTTCCATAGGTCAGCTTGCGGCGGGTGTGGCGCACGAGATCAACAATCCGCTTGCGATCATCCTTACGGAAAAGCAGATCCTTCTGGATATGGCGACATACGGTCCAAGTCTGGACGAAGATTTTCAGAACTCATTACAGGAATCGCTGACACAGATCGACACTCAGGTGAAACGTTGCAAGCGAATCCCCCATAACCTGCTGCGGTTCTCCCGCCGCACACGATCCATCATTGAAAAGGTCGATTTAAACGCTTTTCTCAAAGAAGTGGTTGAGTTGATGGAGCGCGAAGCCAGATCTGGAGGAATTCGGTTCGTTTTGGAATTG
>DMCN01000021.1 GCA_003445795.1 Gallionellaceae bacterium | reverse complement strand
CGCCGCTTTTGTAGGTGCGAATTCATTCGCACATAACTCGTTGAGCGTGCGAATGAATTCGCACCTACCACCCCGCCAACTGAAAAATTTAGGATTAATACTATTTGCCATGAGTAAACACACCACTCCTGATCACGCACGACTTGACCGTGTTGTCGCCGAAGCTCGTCAGCAACGCGAATTGCGCGAGGCCGGTTATCGCGAGCGAGCGCTCAAGCTATTTCCGTGGATATGTGGTCGGTGCGGCCGCGAGTTTGCCGGGGAGCGCCTGCGCGAACTGACGGTGCATCACAAAGACCACAACCACGACAATAACCCGGCAGACGGCAGTAACTGGGAGTTGCTCTGCCTATACTGCCATGATAACGAACACTCGCGCGTTCTGGATGAGGCGGTGCGCGGCAGAAAATCTGAAGTGCAGGCAGTGGCGACGCATAACCCCTTCGCTGACCTGCAATCCATGCTGAAGAAAAAATAAGATCGACTTGATCGCCTGAAAGTGTGTTGCATTGCAATCATTGGCAGCCTCGATACTCCATGCTTTGTAACGTGAAATGTATCAGAGCGCTTCTGTATAGGCTCAGATAAGCGTACAGTGGCGTGCCGACCATATTGGCTGCGTGGTATGAAACTATGAATGAAATTCTGCAATACCTGAAAAATCACGGTGAGCGGCTGGACACGGACATCGCTGAAGCTACAGGCATCTCACTTGCCACCGTGCGTTTGCAGTTGGCAGAACTTGCTGCCAAATGTGAAATTGTGGTGTGCCATTCAATCAGGTTCAAGAAGGGCAAGAGAATCGAGGGAACAATTTACAGGATAGCTGGATATACACCTCCAGCATCGCCGGGCAGGAAATCGAAGGCACAGTTGAAGTTATCGAAGTCTCGCTTTCGGGATGACTGTTAAAAGGAACGAGGCTCCGTCCGGTGCCAAAGAGGGTGTAAGAATTTTTGTGTAAACGGTCATTTGGCGGGAAACTGCCTAACTTCAAGGAGGAGTGAACATGACCGTAGCAAAGAAAGCCCCATCGCCGGATTTGATTGACCAACTGCTGGCTGGCTACCAGAAACCCGAAGACCTGATCGGCGAGCACGGCTTGCTCAAGCAACTGACCAAGGCCGTTGTGGAGCGCGCCCTGCAAGCCGAGATGGCCGCGCACCTCGGGCATGGCAGACATGAGCCGGTCGGCAACCCGGCAGGCAACGCCCGCAACGGCACCAGCCGCAAGACGCTCAAGGGCGAATTCGGCGAATTGCCGATAGAAATCCCGCGCGACCGGCAAGGCAGTTTCGAACCGCAACTGATCGGCAAGCACCAAACTCGCTGGACAGGGTTCGACGACAAGATACTGTCCCTGTATGCCCGTGGCATGACCGTGCGCGAGATACAGGGCCACCTGGAAGAAATGTACGGCACCGAGGTTTCACCCAGCCTGATCTCATCGGTGACCGATGCCGTGATCGAAGAGGTCAAAACCTGGCAATCCCGCCCGCTGGATGCGCTGTACCCCATCGTCTATCTCGACTGCATCCACGCCAAGGTGCGCGATAACGGCGCTGTACGCGTCAAAGCCGTGTATCTGGCATTGGGCATCAGGCTGGATGGCGAGAAGGAGTTGCTGGGCATCTGGATCGCCCAGACCGAGGGTGCCAAATTCTGGCTGCAAGTGGTGACCGAACTCAAGAACCGTGGCGTGCAGGACATCTTCATCGCCTGCGTGGATGGCCTGAAGGGTTTCCCGGAAGCCATTGAAACCGTGTTCCCCAAGACTGCCGTGCAACTGTGCATCGTGCATATGGTGCGCCATAGCCTGAACTACGTGAGCTGGAAACTGCGCAAGGAGGTGGCAGCTGACCTGCGTGCCATCTACACCGCCGCCACAGCGGAAGAAGCTGAACAACATCTCGCAGCATTCGAGGCCAAGTGGGATCGGGACTATCCGGCTATCGGCCAGAGCTGGCGGCGCAACTGGGCGCGCATCACGCCGTTCTTTGAATATCCGCCGGAGATTCGCCGGGTGATCTACACCACCAATGCGATCGAATCGCTGAACATGAGCCTGAGGAAGATTACCAAGAACCGTGGCTCGTTCCCGTCCGATGAGGCGCTGCTAAAACTGTTCTACCTGGCCCAACAAAATATCAGCAAGAAATGGACGATGCCGATCAGGGACTGGAAAGCGGCGCTGAACCGCTTTACTATCCAGTTCGGTGACAGGATGCTGCAGCATTAACGAATTCCGTTTACACAAAATTCAGGACACCCTCCTATAATCCACCCCATGTATGTTGCTGAACGGCGTTAATCAAAATAGAGCCAGGCAAGTTGACGGGACTGGCTCGTTACGTGAAGGCATTACTGGACCAATTACATGACGCTGGCTGTTGCAATGGGATTGGTTGCTTTGGCAATAACTCGGTTGGGAGGGAATTATGCACCTGGAAGATATCGAGGCATCTGAGAAATTTCTTTTCACGCTGAAATGGATGCTGGCAGTTACAGAACGCTATTCCGACCATTTTCAATTTGGCTTGGCCCATATTAATTTTCAAAATGCCAAAGTCCTCGGCGAGACTTACGGGGCAAAAGCAGCGTCGCAAAAGCTTGACGAGATTGCGAGTTCCTTGCGCAAGGCTTTCCGCAAGACCGACTTGGTGGCGCGCGATGGGGCTGATTTCTGGATTCTGGTGCCTTACACCCCGCCCGACGAGAAACTTATCGACAAAATCAAGTACATCGTCGAAACGGCGTCGCAAAGTGGCCTGCAGATTGTGGAGCGCGATATTTCCATTTACTCGCTGTCCCCGGACATGATTAAGCCATGCGAAGACTGCTCGGCCTCGGGATTCCTTGCGTATGTCAAGGAAAACCGCACCGCCCTCGCACGACGCGAAATTTCGTTGCCAGAGAGTGATTAGCCAATACAATCAAAGAATACAGGATGTGATTGCGCTTTGTTTTGAAAATGTCTTTGCAGGAAACTCGTTTTGGCTCACCTTGCAGGGGTAATTTCTGATTGTCTGGATTTCAGCCTGCGCGGAAACAGGGTGAGAATTCATGTCAGGCAATAATTTCTACCGCCGTTCCTGCGGGCACTAAATCAAACAGTTCAACCAGATCGGCATTGCGCATGCGGATGCAGCCGTGTGAGCCGGGAGCGCCAATCTGCATCGAGTCCGGCGTACCGTGGATGTAGATGTAGCGGCGCATGGTGTCNNCCGGCTGCCCCGCGCCGATCTTGGCGCGAATGATATGCTTGCCGCGCGGGGTGCAACAGCTGCCGCATATCTCGCCCGCGCCATTCGCGGCGGTGGAAGCGGCGTAGCGATGCAGCAATTTACCAGTGTCGTCGAGCAATTCCAGCTGCTGCGTGGCGATGTGGATATTGATTTTCATTGTGCCTTTTGCTGCGCGCGGCGCAGCGCNNTCGGGTCGCTCGCCCCGTACACCAGCCGCGTAATGCGCGCGTGCATAACCGCGCCGGCACACATCAGACACGGCTCCAGCGTGACGAATAATTCGCAGTCCACCAACCGGTAGTTTCCCAGTCGTTGCGCCGCGTCGCGCAATGCCGTCATCTCGGCGTGCGCGGAAGGATCGTGACGCGAAATCGGCGCATTGAAACCGTGCCCGACAATCCCGCCATCCTTCACGACCACCGCACCCACCGGCACCTCGCCAAGGCTTGCTGCTTTTCTGGCCAACTCCAGCGCTACGCGCATGAAAATTTCGTCGCTCATTTCACCTATCCAGCGGGCTGACCACACCCTTGACGCCGCGAGTATAAATCATCGTCGTGTAGAATCCGCCCTTTAATGTTAGAGAGCTTCCATGAATTACTTGCCAACTTTTCCAATAGATATCACGCCGCTTATGGCATTTGGTTTGATGCTGATCATTGGTGCCGTTGGAGGCTATGTTGCCCATCGATTATCCTGGCTTCCAAGCATCACGGGATTCCTGCTGGTCGGTTTTATATGCGGCCCCAGTGGCATCGGCCTGCTGGGTCAGGAAANNTGTGTTGTACCTGTTCGGCATGCCCACTCCTGTCGCTGTTCTGGTGGCCGCCATCACAATTTCGTCCTCGCCTGCGGTGTTGCTTCACGTCGCACATGAAGTGGGTGCCAAAGGCGTAGTCACCGAATCAACCAAGACGCTAGTAGCACTTAACAATCTGATTTCATTCGTGGTGTTTTCTGCAACCTTGCCAGCTTTGCACTACGCTACCGGGTCTGATTGGGTGACTATTATTCTCCAGCCGGTGTACCAGCTCACCGGTTCATTGCTTTTGGGATGCGCATTGGCTTTCGGTCTGCACATGATCGCCGTGAGAACGCAGCAGGCTTCCCAATACAAACTTGCGCTGGTCATCGGTACCGTTATCGTTGCGGTTGGCCTGGCGCAACAACTGAAGCTTTCCATGCTATTTGCCCCTCTGGTGATTGGTGTCGTTATCAAGAACCTGGAGCGGGAAACTGTTATCTCGGACCTTGAATTTGGCGCGCCGTTCGAACTCTTTTTTATCGTTTTGTTCGTTTTTGCCGGCGCCAGACTTCATCTCCACGAGTTGGTCGAGTTCGCTCCTGCGGTATTGGTGCTGGTGCTTGCCCGGAGTCTCGCGAAGATGCTGGGGACTACGGCGACGTTTTCTCTATTCAAGGAGCCNNGCCGCTTCGTGCAGGCATGTCGAGCGGGATGCTGTTGATACCGATGGCCGGGCTGGCTATCGGACTTGTCCAGACTTCGGGCAACCTTTTTCCTCAGCATGCTCCGACCGTCACGGCAATTGTCCTGGGCGCGGTGGCAATATTTGAAACAATCGGTCCGCCAATCGCAGCCTATGCATTCCGTGTCGCGGGTGAGTCCGCTGGCATGAA
>DMCN01000070.1 GCA_003445795.1 Gallionellaceae bacterium | reverse complement strand
GTGGTCTTGCCGGAGCCGTTGGGGCCGGAGATGGTGATGATGGGCGCATCCAGTGGCAGTTTGAAATTGCGCCAGTAGTCCCAATGGACGGTTTCCAGTTCCATTAACCTGAACATCAGGATTCCTCCACGTTATGCAACTCTTCAAGCGTGACATCGCGCAGGATGCCGCGCTGTTTCAGCAGATCGGACAGCGCACCGTTGAGGATGCGCGGCGCCATTTCGGCGTAGTCGAAGGCTAGATCGAGCAGCGGTCCTTCATGGATCACCTTGTTCTTGCGTTCGATGAAGCCGAGGCGCGACAACTGCGGTAGCGCGAACTGTTGCAGTCGCGCTTTGCCGCCGAGCAATTTGCCGTAGTCTTCCAGCAGCAGGTTTTCGGCGATGCCGCGCGAAGCTTCGTGCGCCAGCGGCGTGAGCTTGACGGTCTCGAACATATCGCTTTGTTCTTCCTGTTGTGTCGCCTCGCCGGATAACTGGCGCTCGCGCTTGGGTAGGATGATGAGTGCCCACAGGATCACCAGCAGCGCCACGGCATCCTTGGGCAGACCGAGGTTGCTGGATTGCCAGGTGTCGTTCTGCTCGAATACCGCGCTTTCGCATTCGCGCGTGAGGGCGATGCCGACATGGGCCGAGAAGGGATGGGCCAGCAGACGCAGGCCGCTGGCGGCGAGGCGTTGTTCCACTTCATCGCGGAAACCGGCATCAACCAATAGGCGGCGTACTTCCTTGTCTTCGCGCGGCAGGTAGCGCAACGCCAAGAGGCGTGCGATCAGGCGGGCGGCGTGATCCTGGTTCATGTGGTCTTCTCCTGTAGCGGTTCGATGTGGCCGTCGCTCATGGCGGCGATCTCATCGCGTCCTATGGTTTTCAGTTCCAGACTTTCATTCCAGCGCAATTGCAGCGGCAGGTGCGCCAATGGCGCCAGTTCGGGATCGACGTTCTGCTCGCCGAGGAAAGACAGCAGCGACAGGCGGTACGAGGCATCGCTGAAGTTGCCGCCGACGATGCCGTCAGCCAGGCTCATCGGTTCTTCCAGACCGGACAGCAGGCGTGTCAGCGCGGCAAGTTGATAGGGTGGTTCGTGCTCGATGTCGTCCACATATTCGACTTCGGCGGGCGCGGGCATGGCGGAGACGTGGCGATTCGGTTGTTCGCGCGCGACGAATTCCTCGGTGTTATCCAGCATCACGTCGGGCAGGATGAAGGTGCATTCCGGCGTGATCGAAAGCTGCCCGGCGGCGAGCGCGGCCAGTTCGTCAACCGTGCGCTGTTTAAGCCAGGCGGCGAGCTCGGAAGAGCTGAGGCCGCCATGTGACAGGTGGACCTGCTGGCGCGAGATCTCGGCCAGTTCGCGCTGGA
The DNA here is from genome assembly GCA_003445795.1 of Gallionellaceae bacterium. Classification (GTDB taxonomy): domain Bacteria; phylum Pseudomonadota; class Gammaproteobacteria; order Burkholderiales; family Gallionellaceae; genus Sideroxyarcus. The sequence goes on along the minus strand of DMCN01000070.1, from coordinate 2,215 downwards.
ACACCGACGACATGCGCATGATGCGCGACTGGCGCGAGCCGATCTCCTGCGCCAGCCGCCAGCTGGCATCGTCGGCGAAACCTTCGGCGGAGAGATTGCGCAACACTTCGTTGGCTTTTTCCATCCACTGCCACACCGAGGCCAGCTTGCTCTGTGCGGCGCGCAGGCGGAACTCGGAACCGGAGGCNNGACGGCCTGGGAGAATTCTTCTTCCAGTTCCGCAAGACGTGCCAGCAGGTGCGACAGCGCTTCCGGTGACAGTTTGCCGACGGCAGCGCCGGCGGCGATCTGCGCGGCGAAGAATTCGCCGTCCTGTTCGGGGCTGAACGACAGCAGGCTGGAGAGCGCGGACAGCACCATGCGCCCGGCGGAGGAGATCTGATAGACGTGGCGCTCGCTGTCCCACAGCAGCAACTCGTGTTCGCGCAGGCGGCCGAGCACGGTGTTGAGCTTGGAGGGGTTGACGAAAGCGAAGTGGCTTTGCAGGTCGCGCGGGGCCCACTCCGGCGCCTCTGCGCGCAGACCAATCTCGCGCAGCACCATCAGACGCACCATCACCTCGTCGTCACCGCCGCGGAACAGCGCGATCATCGCACCGATCAGCGGCTTGGCTTCGACCAGCGGAAAGAACTGCGGCACATCGGCAGGCTCGACGCCGTCAACGAAGAACTCGGAGAGTCCTTTGTTTTCCTCCGCGGACATGGATTAAACGCCTTGCTTCAGGCTGGCCTCGATGAAGNNGCGCGACTGGTCGAGCACGTAGGAACGGATCTGGTGGCCCCAGCCGACGTCGGACTTGGTGGCTTCCAGCTTGTCGGCCTCGGCCCGGCGTTTGCGCATCTCTTCTTCATACATGCGCGATTTCAGCATGGACATGGCTTCGGCGCGGTTCTTGTGCTGCGAGCGGTCGTTCTGGCACTGCACCACGATACCGGTCGGGATGTGGGTGATGCGGATCGCNNGAGTCGGTCTTGTTGATGTGCTGGCCGCCCGCGCCGGACGCGCGGAAGGTGTCGACGCGCAGGTCGGCCGGGTTGATGTCGATCTCGATCGAGTCGTCCACTTCTGGATAGACGAACAGGCTGGCGAAGGAAGTGTGGCGTCCGCCCGATGAATCAAAGGGCGACTTGCGCACCAGACGGTGCACGCCGGTCTCGGTGCGCAGGAGCCCGTAGGCGTATTCGCCCTCGACCTTGATCGAAGCGCTGCGCAGACCGGCCACGTCGCCATCGGTCTGTTCCAGCACCTCGACCTTGAAGCCCTTGCGCTCGCAGTAGCGGAGATATTGGCGCAGCAGCATCGAGGCCCAGTCGCAAGCCTCGGTGCCGCCGGCGCCGGCCTGAATATCGATGAAGCAGTTGTTCGGGTCGGCCGGGTTGGAGAACATGCGGCGGAATTCGAGCGCGGCAACGCGCTTCTCGATGTCCTGCACGTCGTCGGCGATGCTCAGCAGGCTGTCGTCGTCGTTCTCGGCTTGCGCCATCTCGAACAACTCGGCGGCATCGTCGAGATCCTGGGTGATCTGGGTGAGGCCGAGCACCACATCTTCCAGCGACTTGCGTTCGCGGCCCAATTCCTGGGCGCGCTTCGCATCGTTCCAGATGGTCGGGTCTTCGGCGAGTTGATTGACTTCGGCTAAGCGTTCCTGCTTGCTGTCGAAGTCAAAGAAACCTCCGTAATTCGTTGCTTCGGGTGCGCAAGTCTTGCAGGGAATTCGAGAGGGCGTTGAGTTGTTCTGCTTCCNNGCCCAGCCGCCGATGAATACGACCATGCCGAACTTGAATGCGACATTCGAAAGGAATGCGATGGTGATCGCGGTGACGGTCTGCTGCTCGCTCAATTGGCCAAGATTGAACAGGCGCAGGCTGGACAGGGTGATNNGGTGATGGCATCCACATCGGTCAGGCCGGAGATCAGCGCCACCGCATACAGACCCTGGCTGCCGGCCAGATCGGCCATCCAGGCAGAGCCCAGCAGCACGATGACATACAGCAAGCCGAAACCGATGGCGGTATGCAGTTCGGCGGGGTTGGTCGTCTCTGGGACAAAGAGTTCTGTGCCCTTGATGGTCTTGCGCCAGGCAAAGACCGCGGCCACCAGACCGGCGAGCAAGCCGCCCGCGAACACCGGCAACAAGGTCGGGATGGCGCCGTAAGCGACGATGGAGCTCACCACCAGCAGGCGCAGCAGCACCACCATGCTGGCGATCACGATC
>DMCN01000078.1 GCA_003445795.1 Gallionellaceae bacterium | reverse complement strand
GCTGCCGTTCACCGGTAATACCTGGGTCTTTGCATCTAACGCCGGGATGCCGTAACGGCGCGCCAGCCAGTCGGCGATGGACTTGCGCAGCGCGTCGCTGCCTATGGTTGTGGGATAATTCGCCAGCCCGTCGAGTCCGGCGACCAATGCTTCCTTGATGAAGCGGGGTGTCTCGTGTTTGGGCTCGCCGATATGCAGGCTGATCGGTTTCATGGCCGCATTGGGCGTGACTTCACCGAACAGTTTGGCGAGTTTCTGGAATGGGTAGGGCTGCAGCTTGTCTAGATCACGGTTCATTGCGGTTTCACAACGTGCTGAAAATCAGCGCGCATTATAAGGGTCGGGCGAGTGCCATCAAAACGAAATGTCATGCCGGTGGTCGGCGTATTGAGCGGCGCACTGGTATGGGGGCTCATTTGGTATCCCTACCGGGCATTGCAGGATGTCGGCGTGTCCGGCGCGATGGCGACCTTCATCACCTATCTGCTGGCGATGCTGTTCGGGGCGTTCATGCTGCCGCGCGTGTGGCGCGAACGTGCGACCTTCAACTGGTGGGCTTTGTTGCTGATCCTGAGTGCTGGCTGGGCCAATCTGGGCTATGTGCTGGGCATGCTGGGCGGCGAGGTGATGCGCGTGTTGCTGCTGTTTTACCTTGCACCGGTGTGGACCATCCTGTTCTCGCTGTGGATATTGGGCGAACGGCTCAACCGCTACGGTTACTCCGTCGTGCTGCTGTCATTGAGCGGTGCGATCATCATGCTGTGGGAACCGGCGATGGGGCTGCCGCTGCCGCAAAATCTGTCAGAGTGGCTGGGACTGTCGGCTGGCATGGGCTTCGCCTTGTCCAATGTCACCTCGCGTCGAGCCACGCATCTTTCTGTACAAGCCAAATCGTTCAGCCTGTGGCTGGGCACGGCCGCGCTGACCTTGCCGTTCCTGCTTTGGCAGGGCGGGGTGGAGACGCAACTTGCGGCGATCGGGATGCAGTCCTGGGTCATGCTGGCACTGATGGGGCTGGTGCTTTGCGCCACCAGTTTTGCCGTGCAATACGGCGTCACCCATCTTTCCGCCAACCGTGCCGTGGTGCTGTTCCTGTTTGAGCTGGTGGTGGCCGCTATCACTTCCTATTTTCTCGCCGACGAAGCGATGGAACTGCGCGATTGGATCGGTGCAACGCTGATCGTCTCCGCCAGTTTGTTGTCGGGACGGCTGCATACCCCTGCAGTAAAAATATTGCCTGAGCATTGATGCCATTGAATAGTTGCATGCCATAGTTGGCGGCTGCGACTGTCTGTTATGCCATTGATGGCGGCCGATCCACTCATTTCCACTTCTCCTCGTTATCTATTCACAGCGGTATCTGGCTGATAAAAATCAATATTCAGCAATCACCATCCGTATGGCATGGCGATTGCTGATGAGCCTTCAGTTAATACTTCGGGGTAGTGCCGGTTTGGTGTGCTTGGTCTGCTGCGCCCGAGCTGGAAACTTCGGATCAAAGCCAATTGGAGGGACGAGATGGTGCGAGACAAACGAATCCTGAAGATCTTGCTCGCGGTATTCGTGCTCGGGGCGTTCTACTGGTTCGTCTTGCGCACCGATCCCAAGGTTGTGGCGCTGAACCAGGCGCTGGAGCAAGTCGCCAGCCCGGCTCTGCGGAACTATCCCTACACGTTCAGGGTGGTGCGCCTGGTAGGCGAGTCCGCGGTGATGGGTACGCCGCGTTCCTACGAGATGCCGGTGGTGCGGATGATAGGCACCCTCTATCCCAACCTGGCGGGCAAAGCGCCCGATCATCCCGATTTCATCGCTGCTGAAAAGGAACTGGCGCAAATGCAGTCCGAAGCGCGTCAGATTGTGCTCGGCCAACCCGGCGTCAGCAGCGTGAAATGGGAGCTGGACCAGAGCTGGCTCATCTCCCACAACATCCCGCTCAACTGAAGTCCGGGGTCGGGTGGGGAACGCTGCATGTGAATGTCGTGGAAAACGGATTTTGTTGCACATATATCAAGTCAGTCTGTCTATTTATGGGGGGGAAGTACAAAATGTTGAAGGTCGTCGGAGGTTTTGTCGCTGGTATCGTCGTTGTCGTGCTGCTCGTCTACAACTTCGCGGGCAGCCTGATGTTCAGGGAGATTCAAAGCCCGTTCGGTGTGGAAGAGACAGTCGCCCGCATCCAGCAGAACATTCAGAACGCCGGCAACGGTTGGTCTTTGTCCGGCCTGCGCAACGCGGCCAAGCCCATCGAGCTTGACGGCGGCAATGTGCTTCCCGTGCTGATGATCGAGGCTTGCAGCACCAGATATTCCGGCCCCATCCTCAAGGACGATTCGCTGCGTTTCCTCTCCAATCTGATGCCCTGCAAGATCTCGGTGTACAAGAAGAACGACGGCAAGACCTACATCGGCATGATGAATGCCGAACTGATCGGCAGCTTGTTCGGTGCCAAGGTGGGCGGCATCATGAAGCAAGTTTCCGCGGACCAGGCCAAGTTCGTCGTGTTCGATGCGAGCAAACCTGCCCCTGCGATGATCAAGGGCACGCCCGGCGCAACGAGCGGCGGGGCCAGCGCCGGTGCGGCAGGTGGTTGCTAAGGCAATTATCCAAATAGCTACCCTACCGTATCCACACCCAGATCAATCAAGGTGACCACATGTTATCAAGACTCAAATTCATTCTGCCGCTAATGGCAGCAGGCGCGCTGCTGGCAGCGCCGACTGCATTCGCGGTTCCCGCCGCGCCAGCTGCGGCGACCGCTCCACAACTGGAAACCATCATCAAGCCCAAAGCCTCCACGGCCGACCACAGCAAGTTCAAGGAGCTGAACCGGAATTTTCGGACCGGCCCGCAAGTGACCGAGGCTTGCCTGATCTGCCACACCGAAGCCGCCAAGCAGGTGCAGCACACCAAGCACTGGACCTGGGAGTCTACCGATCCCAAGACCGGGCAGGTGCGCGGCAAGAAGAACATCATCAACAACTACTGCACCTCACCGGTCTCCAACGAGAAAGACTGCATGGCTTGCCATGCCGGTTACGGTTGGAAGGACGACAATTTCGACTTCAAAGTCGAAAAGAACGTGGACTGCCTGATCTGCCATGACCAGACCGGCACCTACCGCAAGCTGCCGGGCGATGCCGGGCATCCGGTGTACAAGCGCGTGGAATTCCCCAAGGGCTCGGGCAAGTTTGTCGAGCCAGCCGATCTGAAAAAAGTGGCGCAGAGCATCGGTATGCCGAGTCGCAGCAACTGCGGTTCCTGCCACTTCTTCGGCGCGGGCGGCAACGGTGCGAAACACGGCGACCTCGACGCATCGCTGCAACATCCCGGTAAATACCTGGATGTGCACATGGACGAGAAGGGTTTGAACTTTACCTGCACGACCTGTCATGCCACCTCCAGCCATGAAGTCTCCGGCAGTCGTTACAACGTGGCTGCGGCAGTCAAAGGTCCGGCGCACATTCGCGGCAAGCAGGATGAATCTCCCGCAGCCTGCCAGTCCTGCCACAGCGACAAGCCGCACCATGAGGCCATGCTCAACCAGCATACCGAAAAGTTGGCCTGCCAGACCTGCCACATCCCGGAATACGCGCGCAACGAAGTGGGTACCGAGGCAAGCTGGGACTGGTCGCAAGCCACCATCATGGGGCCGGATGGCAAACCGATGGTCAGCAAAGACAGCGCCGGTCGCCGCAAATTCGACAGCAAGAAAGGCACATGGGTGTGGGATTCCTACGTGATTCCAGAGTACCGCTGGTACAACGGCGTGTCCACGTACAAGGTGATCGGCGACAAGATCGATCCGAGCAAGACCGTGCAGATCAACGAAGTGGGCGGCAGCCCGAACGATCCCGATTCGCGTATCTGGCCGACCAAGGTGCACCGCGGCAAGCAGCCCTATGACAAGGTGAATAACTATCTCACCGTGCAACACACTGCGGGCGAGGACCACACTGCACTGTGGCACAACTTTGACTGGCAGAAAGCGATCGGCGCCGGAATGAAAGCGGCCAAGCTGCCTTACAGCGGCGAGTACGGCTTCGTCGATACCGAGATGACCTGGCCGATCACCCACATGGTCGCGCCGAAACATGACGCTTTGTCTTGCGAGCAGTGCCACAGCAAGCAAGGGCGTCTGCAGGGTATAGCGGGCGTGTACCTGCCTTCCCGCGACAGCAACAGATGGCTGGACATGGCAGGCTGGACCCTGGTCCTGCTGTCGCTGATCGGCGTGCTGATCCACGGCGGACTCCGCATCTACACCGGCAAGAATAAAGGACAACACAAATGAATACAGTGAACCGACGCATCTACCTCTACAGTCGCTATGAGCGTTTCTGGCACTGGTCGCAGGCTTTGCTCGTCATTCTTATGATGATCACCGGCTTCGAAGTGCATGGATCATACAAACTGCTCGGCTTTGGAAATGCGGTGAACCTGCACACTGTTTCCGCATGGCTGCTGCTGACGCTCTGGGCTTTCACCATTTTCTGGCAATTCACCACCGACGAATGGAGACAATACATTCCGAGCCTGAAAAAGGTGGATGCCATGGTGCGTTATTACGCCTTCGGCATCTTCCGCAATGCGCCCAACCCGTTCCACAAAACTGCGGCCAAGAAACACAATCCGCTGCAGCGTCTGGCGTACCTGGCACTGCTGTCGATGGTCTCGCCGGTCATCTGGGGTTCTGGACTGTTTTATCTTTTCTATTCCTCATGGAAGGGTTTGGGTGTCGATGCCTGGCTGAGCTTGGAGGCGGTGGCATTCGTTCACACTGCCGGTGCGTTTATGATGCTGGTGTTCTTCATTGCGCACGTCTACCTGACGACCACCGGCCATACACCGACCGCACACATCAAGACGATGGTCACGGGTTGGGAAGAAGTGGATTGAGCTGTCTGACGCTGCAAACAAAAAGCCGCTAGAAGTAGCGGCTTTTTTTTGATGCAATTCGGATCATTTGCCGGAACGTGCTGCCACGTCGTGCAGCAATGGCAGATACTCCGCCCAGCGCGAGATCGGGCCGACGTTGGAGAACACGACGATGCCGTGCTTGTCCAGGATATAGGTGGTCGGGAAGACCTCGGCGATGTATCTGTCGTGGATGGACTTGCCGTTGGCCAGCGGCAGGGAATCATTTGCTTTCTTGCTCACACCCGAATCGTACAAGGGCAACTGCAGGCGCTGTTGACGGGCCCACTTGCTGGCGGTGCCAATATCCTCGCGCACCTGCAGCAAGACCATTTTGATATCGGGCGAGTCTCCCAACTGCCGATGCAGCTGCTGCATCTCCGGCATCTCGCGCCGGCACGGCGGACACCATGATCCCCAGAAATGCAGCACGACCACCTTGCCGCGCAGGTCGGAAAGCTTCATGGCTTTGCCCTGCGGATTCTTGAAAGCCAGGTCGTAGAAGCGCTCGCCGCGTTTCAGTCCGGTATTGGCCTTGTCGGCGGCGGAACGGTCCAGATAGGGACCCCAGAGTCCGGTCCAGGCTTTCTTGTCGAACACCACCTTGTCGTCCAGCGCATAAAGGATGCATGCATATCCGTTGTCGAACTCGCAGGTCTGCAGGGTGTCCTCGGCGACGGACTCGCCAGAGGAGCCGTTGCCGTTCCATGTCCATGCGCCGCCCGGGGCGATGGCGAAAGCGCGATGCCGTTCGGCAGCCAGAAAGTCGCGGTAAGCCTCTTTCCCAGACCGGTCGAGATGCGGGATGGCTTCGATATCGTTCAAACCGCCAGCAGTTGCTGTTGTGCTGGCGAATAGCAGGGCGGTCAACAGCAGCGGGAGGTACAGGTACATGGGCGGGGTCACGTTGGTATGGCCTTTGGTTGGTCTATAGAGAATAGCTGCGGCTATTTTGCGGGGTCGATATGTCAGCGTCAACGACAGACTTGGATTTCTCCTTAACACTTGGCTACATTCGTTTTTTTCCGACGAACGGCGCTGTATTTGAATTGTGTTACAGCGATCGACTAGGGTAGACTTCGTGCGATTTTGGTGAGGTTAACTCTGAAGGCCGGACTCGTGCATGGATTCTCAAACATGAATAACATCCCAACTCCTGACCAGATCAATGAGTTGTTCAACAACGAAGACCGGCATATCGTATGGGCGAAGGTGACCGGAATCATCCGCCGGATGAGCCGGGATTACGATTTCGCCCTCATTGAGTCCGTATACGAAGATGTCATGCGCCTGTTCCATGGCGACTACCCGGATTATTCCTCCATCAAGACGCTGTACCACGATCTTCCCCATACGCTGGAGGTGCTGCTTTGCGGTGCGCGCCTCATGCATGGCGTGCATCTGTCGGGCGACCGCCTGACGGACGAGGAGATCTCGCTGATCGTGATCGCTATCCTGATGCACGATGTTGGTTATGCCCAACGCAAAAGCGAGGAAACCGGGACCGGGGCGCAGCATACGCAGACGCACGTCCAGCGCGGAATCGAGTTCATGCGGCAGTACTTTGCCGACCAGCATCTCCCCGAGCACGTCCCGGTCTCGGTGACCGCCATGATCCTGGGGACAGAACACAACCGTCCCTTTGCGCAAATTTGCTTCAGGGATGAACGTTCGCGCATGCTTGGCCGCATCGTTGCCACTGCGGATATCACCGGCCAGATGGCCGACCGAATCTATCTGGAAAAGCTGCTGTTCCTGTATCTCGAGTTCAAGGAGGCGAACTTCGGTAGCTACGAGAGCAACTATGATCTATTGCGCCAGACCAACCGTTTCTACGAGACGACGCGCGCGAAGCTGGACGGGGCGCTGGGGGGTATCTACAAGAATCTGGAATACCACTTCATGGACACGATGGGCGTCGGCAACAACTACTATCTGGAATCCATCGAGAAGAATATGGCTTACCTGGCCAAGGTCGTCGCACACGACGAAGATGAGCTCTACAATATGCTCAAGCGCCACGGCGTCGCCGAGATATCGCGCAAGTTGACGCAGCCGGACTGAACCGAACCCGGCCAAGCATCACCCCCATTCCGATAATCCATGTAAAAAATCCGCCCCGAAGGCATTCGGGGCAGCAGGGATGAATCACGGGTTGTCGGGGGCGCTTCAGGCCACTGTCACCTTCGTATCCAGATACACATCCTGAACCGCATTCAGCAATGCGATGCCGTCCTTCAGCGGTTTCTGGAATGCCTTGCGGCCGAGGATCAAGCCCATGCCCCCGGCGCGCTTGTTGATCACGGCCGTGCGGACTGCCTGCTGCAGGTCGTCCTTGCCCGATTCGCCGCCGGAGTTGATCAGGCCGGCGCGGCCCATGTAGCAGTTCGCCACCTGGTAGCGCACCAGGTCGATNNGTTGTTCTCGGCCATCTTCTGCTTAACAATGTCGGCATTGATGGTGGCGGCGAGATGGTTGGCCTGACCGGTCAGGTCGGCAGCGACGTGGTAGTCCTTGTCACCCACCTTGAAACCGGAATTGCGCAGGTAAGCCCACAACACGGTCGCCATGCCCAGTTCGTGCGCGCGCTCGAACGCTTCGGAGATCTCCTGGATCTGGCGGCGCGAATGTTCGGAACCGTAGAACACCGTCGCGCCCACGGCCACCGCGCCCATGTTGAAAGCCTGTTCCACGCTGGCGAACAGCGTCTGGTTGTAGATGTTGGGATAGGTCAGGATCTCGTTGTGGTTGATCTTCACGATGAACGGGATCTTGTGTGCATAACGGCGCGCGACGGAGGACAGCACGCCCAGCGTGGAAGCCACCGCGTTGCAGCCGCCTTCCATCGCGAGTTTGACGATGTTCTCGGGGTCGAAATAGATCGGATTGGGTGCGAAAGACGCGCCGCCCGAGTGCTCCACGCCCTGATCCACCGGCAGGATGGAGAGGTAGCCGGTATTGGCCAGCCGCCCGTGACCGTAAAGGGATTGCATACTGCGCAGCACGCCGGTGCGGCGGTCTTTCATGGCGACCACGCGATCCACATAGTCCGGAACCGGCAGGTGGATGGATTCCCTGGGGATACCCGCGCAACGGGGCTTCAACAGATGATCAGCTTCTTCGCCCAACAATTGCACGATGTTCGTCATGGTTTCGCTCCCGGTTAAAGTTTCAGAATGGCACGGTTATGTTACTCCCCTGTGTATAATTTTGGCATCTCAACATTTTCATCGAATATCCCATGAAACCGCTCACCCTCGGCACTCCGCTCAGTCCCTCCGCCACCAAAGTCATGCTGCTCGGCAGCGGCGAACTCGGCAAGGAAGTCATCATCGCGCTGCAACGTCTGGGCGTGGAAGTCATCGCGGTGGACCGCTACGAGAATGCGCCGGGGCATCAGGTGGCGCACCGCGCTCATGTCATCAATATGGCGGACGGTGCGGCATTGCGAGCTTTGATCGAAAAGGAAAAGCCCGATCTGGTGGTGCCGGAGATCGAAGCCATCGCCACCGACATGCTGGTGCAACTGGAGAAGGAGGGGCAGCGCGTCATCCCGACCGCGCGCGCGGCCCAACTCACCATGAACCGCGAAGGCATCCGCCGCCTGGCTGCCGAGACGCTGGGTTTGCCGACCTCGCCGTACAAGTTCGCCGACAGCCTGAAAGAGTTGCAGGCCGCCATCGACGGCGGGATTGGCTATCCCTGCATCGTCAAGCCGGTGATGTCTTCTTCCGGCAAAGGGCAGTCGAAACTGGACGACCCGGCTGACGTGAAGAAGGCATGGGACTATGCCGCCAGCGGTTCGCGAGTGAATCAAGGCCGTGTGATCGTGGAAGGCTTCATCGACTTCGACTACGAGATCACCCAGCTCACCGTGCGCGCGATCGGCGCCAACGGCCAAACCGAAACCCATTTCTGTGAGCCCATCGGTCACGTGCAGGTACACGGCGACTATGTCGAGAGCTGGCAGCCGATGGCGATGACGGAGCAAGCCTTGCAGCGTTCGCGCGAGATCGCCAAGAAAGTCACCGACGATCTGGGCGGTCTGGGCCTCTTTGGTGTTGAGTTGTTCGTGAAGGGTGACATGGTGTGGTTCTCCGAAGTCAGCCCGCGTCCGCACGATACCGGCATGGTGACCATGTGCACCCAGCGCTTCAACGAGTTCGAGTTGCATGCGCGCGCCATCCTCGGCCTGCCGGTGGATGCCTCGCTGCGCGCCGCCGGCGCGTCCGCGGTGATCTACGGCGGCATGGAAGAGAAAGGCATCTCCTTCAAAGGTGTGGACGAGGCCTTGCGCGTGCCGGAAGCGGACATCCGCCTGTTTGGCAAGCCCGAATCATTCAAACGCCGCCGCATGGGTGTGGCACTGGCGAACGGCAAGGATACCGACGAGGCGCGCGCGCGCGCCAAGCTGGCGGCGGGCAAAGTCGTTCCGGTTAAAGTGTGATGATCTCAGGCATCCATCACGCCACCTTCCTCAGCAGCGATCTGCCCAGGTCGCGCGCCTTCTACGAGGGCGTGCTCGGTCTGCGGCTGGCGGAGAACCGCCCGCAGATGAGCTTCGACGGCGTGTGGTACGACATCGCACTGAATCAGCAGATCCATCTGATGCTGTTGCCCGATCCGGCAGCGGGTGTGCATCGTCCCGCGCACGGCGGGCGCGACCGCCATGTGGCACTGGGCGTGAACGACTTGGCGCAACTACGGAGGCGGCTGGATGAAGTGGGTATCGCCTATACGCAAAGTCAGTCCGGCAGGAATGCCTTGTTCTGCCGCGACCCGGACGGTAATGCGCTGGAATTCATCGAGGTCGCGGAGTGATGCAACAGGCTGCACAGGACGAACAGATCAGTCCGAAAGCCTGGTACCGGGCAGCATGCGACAGGGCGGGTTTCGTCTGCGACGCGAGGCAGCTTGCGGCGATCGACGAGCTGGAAGCACTGTGGCAGCAATTGATGGAATTCAAGGTCAAACGCAACCAGTTCCTCGGGCGCAGCCTGCTGAGTCCGGACGTGCCGAAGGGGTTGTACATCTGGGGCGGGGTCGGGCGCGGCAAGACTTTCCTGATGGACGGCTTCTATCATTGCCTGCCGTACCGGCGCAAACGCCGCATCCATTTCCACAACTTCATGGCCGAAGTGCATCATGAGATGAAACGACTCGCCTGCGAGGACGACCCCCTGATGGCGCTGGCTGAAAAGATCGAGAGTTCCACGCGTCTGCTGTGCCTGGACGAGTTCCATGTCGACGATATCGCCGACGCGATGATACTCGGACGCCTGCTGGGCGCTTTGCTCGAACGCGGTGTGGTGTTGCTCACCACTTCCAACTATCCGCCCGAGGGCCTGTATCCCAACGGTTTGCAGCGACAGAACTTTCTGCCGGCCATCGCCTTGCTCAAGCGCGAACTCAAAGTGGTTCACCTCGACAGCGACACCGATTACCGCATGCTGCAGATGGTGCGCGATCCCCTGTTCATGCGTGCCGACGAAGCCGGAACCGACAGCCATATGCAGTCGCTGTACCAGCGGCTCACCGCCGGCATGCACGCCGAGACTGACTTCATTCCGGTGCGCAACATCAGCATCCCGGTCAAACAACATTCGCGCGAGGTCGTCTGGTTCGATTTCAAGGAGCTGTGCTGCGGCAACCATGACCAGTCCGATTATCTGGAGATAGCCCACCGTTATCCGACCGTATTCCTTTCGAACATCCCGCAGATGTCCGCCGACAACGGTGCGGCGGCAAGGCGTTTCACCTGGCTGATCGACGTGCTCTATGACAATCACGTCAAGCTGGTAGCTTCTTTCGAAGTCGGACTACCGCAGCTATACGGAGATGGGGAACATGGCAGCGAGGCCCAGCGCATCGCTAGTCGCCTGACCGAGATGCAGACGCGTCGTTATCTGGAGTTGCCGCATCAAAGCCGTGGCGTGTCGTTGACCGCGGTGGAAGTTGCGCGATGAACCGGGAGTTGCGACAAGCATGGCTGCGGCCGCTGTCGTTGGTCGTGTTGCTGGGATTGCTGGTCGTTTGCCTCAAGGTGACGGCAGGGTGGTGGCGCGGTGAACTGTCGCTGGCGGAAGACGGCAACTGGGTCTGGCTGGTGCTGTTCCCGGTCCTGCTGGTGATATGGTGGCGCTACTTCTCCGTCTTTGGATGCAAAGAACCGGCCTGTCTGCTACCCGAAGACGAAGAACGCAAATGAATCTGTTTTACGAACCGCTGGCCAGTCGCGTGTCGTAAGTCGCCTGGCAGGCTGCGTTGGCGGTTTCCAATGTCTGGTCGGCTTCTGCCTGGACTGCCGGTGGAACCGTGAATTGACCGGGTTTGCGTTTTACCGGTTTCTTGTTCGCTTCCAGAAAATCCGTTTTGGTTTTCTCGGCCGTCTCTTTGCAAACGGTCATATCGGCCAGAATCATCGCTTCGAATTTCGCCTTCGCTTCGGCTGCGGCTTTTTCTCTTGCGGCTGCCTGTGCACGCGCCTCGACCATCGCCTGCCGCAACTCTTCGGCTGCCTTGATCTCCTGCTTGTTCATGTAATCGAGATAACCCCAAGTGCCCCCGGCAATGACGATGAGCAACACCGCAACGATCTTCTTTACCATTCTTTCCTCCCAGAAATTTTTTGTCCCAACGGCCGTATGATATCTCAAGCTCGGGAGGCGGTGGCAAGGTAAACCGAATGAAATCGTTCTCTTACATGAAGATTACAACGCACCGGCGCGGCGTTTTAGACTCGCGCCTGTAGAGACCCTGTTCATGGCGCTGGATTTGGATACAGCTTGTGTACCGTTTCTATCTTCTCCAGCACCTCTTTCGATAAGGTCACTTCGGCGCTGTCGATGTCCTCCTTCAGTTGTTCCAATGCGGTCGCGCCAAGGAGAATGCTACCCATGAACCAGCGCGTTCTGGCGAAGGCGAGTGCCATCGTTGCGGGGGAGAGCCCTGCTTCCTGAGCGATGCGCATGTATTCCCTGACGGCGGGCGGCACGTTGACCTTTGCATAGCGCTGGCCAAAGTTCGGGAACAGGGTGATGCGGCCGTGCGCTTGCGGATCCGTGATGTATTTGCCACTGAGCCAGCCGAACGCCAGCGGGCTGTACCCGAGCAGGCCCACACTGGTGTGATGGCAGATCTCAGCGAGACCGCTCTCGAAAGTGCGGTTCATCAAGTGGTAGGCGTTCTGCACGCTGACGATCTTCGGCAGGCCAAGTTGTTCGGCGCAGCGCACGAATTCGGCGACACCCCACGGCGTCTCGTTGGAGAGACCGATGTGGCGTACTTTCCCCGCCTTGACCAATTCCGCCAGCACCTGCAACTGCTCGGCGATGGGCACAGCTTCGCGTTCCTGCGTGACGTCGTAGCTGGTGGAGCCGAACATCGGCACATAGCGGTCCGGCCAGTGGATCTGGTACAGGTCGACATAATCGGTCTGCAGGCGGCGCAGGCTGCCGTCGATGGCGGCGGTGAGATGTTCGCGGTTGATGCGCGGCGTGCCGCGTATCCAGTTGAAGCCGCGCGCGGGACCTGCGATCTTGGTGGCGACGATGAGCTTGTCGCGCTGCTGCCGTCCGAGCCAGGTGCCGATGTGACTCTCGGTGCGGTGCACGGTCTCGGCGCGCGGGGCGACAGGGTACATCTCGGCGGTGTCGATGAAGTTGATGCCGTGTGCGATAGCGTAGTCCAGTTGTGCATGCGCGTCGGATTCGCTGTTCTGCTCACCGAAAGTCATGGTGCCGAGCGCGAGTGCCGACACTTTGAGATCGCTGCTGCCCAATCGTCTGTATTCCATGATTGCCTCGGGGGATTAAGATGGGGTATTTTATCCTGTCATCGTGCTAGCATCTGCCCATGATGATGCCGGTCCTGTTCCTTTCACATGGCGCACCGACTTTGCCGCTTGATGAGGGAGAGACGGGTGCTGCTTGGCGCAAGCTCGGCGCGCAGTTGCCCAGACCTTCTGCGATCCTGGTGATCTCCGCACATTGGGAATCACATATTGCGACTCTCAGCCGTGCCGTGCAGCCGGACACCATCCACGATTTCAGCGGCTTTCCGGAAGAACTGTATCGCTTGCAGTATCCCGCCCCCGGCGCGCCGCAGATGGCGGAGGTCGCTGCCGAACTGTTACAGCAATCCTGCATCGCCGTGCAGCTAGACGATACGCACGGCCTCGACCACGGCGCCTGGGTGCCGTTGAGCATCATGTTCCCGCAGGCGGACATTCCCGTCGCACAGCTTTCATTGCAGCCGCAACGCGATCCTGCCTGGCATGTCGCCGTCGGTCGTGCGCTGAGCCCGTTGCGCGAGCAGGGTGTGCTCATCGTCGGCAGCGGTGCGATCACGCACAATCTACGTGCCGTGTTCCAGCATCCGCAAGGCGAGCCGGCGCCGGTCTGGGTGACGGAATTCCGCGACTGGGTCGCCGCCAGGATCAGGGAGGGTGATCTGGAGGCGCTCTGCGCCTATCGCGCACACGCGCCCCATGCCGTGCAGAACCATCCAACCGACGAGCATCTGTTGCCCTTGTTCGTGGCGATGGGTGCAGCCTCTAAGTTGGAAGACGCCCATCACCTGAATCCGGTGATGACTTTCGGTTTGCTCGCGATGGATGCGTGGCTGTTCAACGGGACAAGCTAAAGAATTTGAATCTGCGGCCGTTTAAAGTGGGACGGGTCTGAATCAATGTCGTTGGGAGACGGTATGAGCAAGGCGAGCATGATGTGTTACCTGCCCGGGATAGAGGCGGGAGAGATCGACAAGAAGCTGGCCGAGATGCAGGCGCTGTACCCGAAACTGGGTGTCTGCGCCTTGTTGCCTGAAGCGGAGAAAGATAAGGTCGCCGTGCTGCAAGCCGCATGCAAGGGGTGCCAAGTGCCGATAGTCGGCGGCATCTTCCCGGCCCTGGTCCAGGACGGGCATTTCCGCACGGGCGGAGTCTGGTTGTTGTTCTTCAGGGAGATGCCCTATTTCAGGCTCTACGAAGATCTGCCCACAGGTGCTGCGGAAGCCGAGCAGATCGCCGAGAAGGTCTCCGCTGACATCCGTGCACAGATCGACCACACCCCCGACATGACGCTGTTCATGCTGTTCGATGCCATGGTACCCAATATCGGCACGCTGCTCGACAATCTCTATCTGCATCTGGCGAACCGCGTCCACTACGCCGGAGCCAATGCGGGCAGCGAGACGTTCCAGCCCATGCCCTGCCTGTTCGACAACGAGCGCGTGATCCGCAACGGCGTGCTGCTATTGCTGCTGACCCGGCACAAGGGTGCGATCCTGGAACACGGTTACCATACCAATCCGCATACCTCCTACGCGACATCGACCAACGGCAACTGCATCTCGCAGATCGATTGGCAGCCCGCCTTCAAGGTTTATCAGGATCTGGTGCGGGAACATTACGGCGAAGAGGTCACCAGGGAGAACTTCTACCAGTACGGTGTGCATTTCCCCTTTGGTATCGTGCGTGCCAATCATCATGTTGTGGTGCGTATCCCCGTCATGCTGGCGGAAGACGGTTCGCTGTTTTGCGTGGGCGAAGTGCCGCCCAACTCGGTGCTGACCCTGCTCAAGGCGCCGACCGTGCGCATGGTCGAGACCCTGCACAATCTGACCGAGGGTCTGAAGTCCTTGAACGGCGATGTCAGCGATGCAGAACTGCTGCTGTTCTATTGCGCCGGGCGCCGTCTACATCTCGGGATCGAGATGGCGACCACCGAGCTGGAGGCGTTCTCCGGATTGACGCAGGCGTCGAAGGTCGCCGGCGCGCTTTCGCTCGGCGAGATCGGCGGTTCGACCGTTCACGGATATCCACTTTTCCACAACGCCACCTTGGTCGCCGCGCGCTGGTAGCATGGGACGGGATGATGTACTGCCTGTGCTGTACGATCTCGTTGTCACCATCGGCAGCGAGATCAGCGTCAAGCCGCTGCTGACGCGCACGCTGCAACGTTTGCTCTACCACACCTCGTTCTCGGCGGGGTTCATCTGCCTGGATGTTTCTCCCTGCGAGCATGAAGGCGGGGTGGTCGAGGTACATCTCGATGCGGCAGTCGGCGATTTTGACCTGATCGGGGAGATCGGCAAGCCCATCCATTTGCCGTGCGCGCTGATCTGCCGGAGCGCCGGTCGCGAGGACGAACAGGCTGCGTTGCTTTCCGCATTGCGCTGCACGCAGACGCAATATAAAGCCTATCTCAGGTTGCCGATCGACCAGTGCGGCGTGATCGTGCTGCTGGCCGCCGAGATACCGGAAACGGACTTGCCGCTGACCACCATGCTGCAGCCGGTGCTGTCGCATCTGGCCAAGGCCATCGTGCTGTGCCGCAGCAACGATGCCAGTACCAGCGTGCTGGTGAAACAGCGCGACATGCTGGAGCAGGTGTTCGAGAGCAGCTATTCCAGCGTGATGATCACCGATGATCAGGGCAATATCATCGAGGTCAATCCGGCTTTCACGCGCATCACCGGCTACACGCTGGAGGAAGTGCGCGGCAGGAACCCGCACTGCATGGCTTCCGGGCGGCATGACAAGCAGTTCTATCGCGAGATGTGGAGCGACATCACGGAAGCAGGACACTGGGAAGGCGAGATATGGAACCGCCGCAAGGACGGCGAGGTCTTCCCGAGCTGGCTGAGCATCAACCAGATCCGCGACAAGAGCGGCAAGCTGCTGCACTACGTGGGGACTTCTTCGGATATCACCAAGCGCAAGGAAGCCGAGGCGCAGATCCACCAACTGGCTTTCTACGATCACCTGACGCAATTGCCCAATCGCCGGCTGCTGGTCGAGCGCTTGCAGCAAGCCTTTTCGGTGGGCACGCGCAGCGGCCAGCACGGTGCGGTACTGTTCCTCGATCTGGACAATTTCAAGACGCTCAACGACACCAAGGGGCACGATACCGGCGACCAGTTGCTGGTCGAGGTTGCGAAACGACTCGATGCCTGCGTGCGTGAGGGCGACACGGTGGCGCGTCTGGGCGGCGACGAGTTCGTGGTGATTCTGGAGTCGCTGAGCACTACATCGGACGAGGCGGCGGCACAGGCCGACATGGTCGCTGAAAAGATACGCGATGAACTGAGCCGTCCGTACCAGCTATCCAACCATATCCATTATTCGACACCGAGCATCGGCGTCGTGCTGTTCCGCGGCAATTTGCAGAGCCTGGACGACGTGCTGAAATATGCCGACACCGCCATGTATCAGGCAAAGACAGCAGGCCGCAACACTATCCGCTTCTACGATCCGGTAATGCAGGCGGCCATCGAAGCACGCGCTGAACTGGAAGAGGATCTGCGCCATGCACTCGAGCGCGACCAACTTCGCCTGTATTACCAGGTCCAGATGGACAGCCGGAGGCGCCCCTTCGGGGCCGAGGTCCTGCTGCGCTGGATTCATCCCGAACGCGGTCTGATTCCTCCGGCAAAATTCATCCCGCTGGCCGAGGAGACGGGGCTCATCGTGCCGATCGGACTGTGGGTGTTGCAGACTGCCTGCGCGCAGCTCAGGCTTTGGCAGAGCAAGGAGTTGACGCGCGATCTCACCCTGGCAGTCAATGTCAGCGCCAAACAGTTCCGCCGGCCCGATTTCGTCAAACAGGTGCAGCGCACGCTGGTGGAATCCGGCGCCCGACCTGCCTTGCTCAAGCTCGAACTGACCGAAAGCATCGTGCTGGAGAACGTCGAGGACACCATCTCCAAGATGCGCGAACTCAAGTTGCTGGGCGTGAGCTTCTCGATGGACGATTTCGGTACCGGCTATTCCTCGCTGCAGTACCTCAAGCGCTTGCCGCTGGACCAGATCAAGATCGACCAGTCCTTCGTGCGCGACATCGCCAGCGATCCCAACGACGCCGCCATCGTGCAGACCATCATCGCGATGAGCGAAGTGATGGGCCTGCTGGTCATTGCGGAAGGGGTGGAGACCGAGGAGCAGCGCGAATTCCTTGATCTGCGCGGCTGTCATGCTTTTCAGGGTTATCTCTTCGGCAAGCCCGTGCCGCTGGAAGAGTTTGAGGTGCAACTGAAAGGCCAGTAGTATGTCGCCGTCCGGGAACGATGGGGCAGGGCTGCGGCGGTGAATCGAAAAACGGAAGAGCGAGATGTCCACCTATAACGTCAATCTGCATGAGGCGATCTATTCCCTGTCCGACGCGCTCGATCTGGTGGGCGTAACCCATATCCACCACGGCAAACGTGTCGCCTACATGGCCACCGAATGCGGCAAACAAATGAGTTGGAGTGGTCCCCGGCTGGACGAGTTGTTCCAGGCGGCCATCCTGCACGACAGCGGCGTGTCCCGAACCATGGTTCATGCCAATCTGGCGCAGATGGCGTGGGAGAACGAGGCGGAGCACTGCAAGCTGGGCGCAGAACTGCTGGCCAGCAGTCCGCTGCTGGAACACCTGTCGGATACTGTCCTGCAGCACCATACACACTGGTCCGTGCTCAAGGATATGGATCTGCCGCAGGAAGTGAAACTGCGCGCGAACTGCATCTACATGGTCGACCGCGTCGATGTGCTTGCGCTGGCTTATCAGCTCGAAGGCAAGGAGATATTGCTGGGCAAGGACGTGATCAGGGAAAAGATACTCAGTCGTCGCGGCGACTGGTTCTGCCCGGAGTTGGTCGATGCATTTCTGGCAGTCTCGTGCTCGGACGCATTCTGGTTCACGCTGGAAGGCGGCCATGTCAACGGCTATCTGGCGACCTGGTTGTCGCATTATCCGGACCGGAGTATGGAATTCCACGAGTTGCGCAGTCTGGTCCATGTCTTCTCCAGCATCGTCGATGCAAAGAGCCCGTTCACCAAGCAGCATTCCGACGGGGTGGCCAATCTGGCTAAATATCTGGGCAGCCTGTTTGAATTGCCGGAAGAGACCTGCGAACTGCTCGAACTGGTCGGACTGCTGCACGATATCGGCAAGTTGCGTGTGCCGGATGAATTACTGGACAAGCCGGGCGAACTGAGCGAGGCCGAAACTATCATCATGCGACAGCACTGTTTTGACACCTACAGCATCCTGAAGAACATCCGCGGACTGGAGCGCGTCAGCCTGTGGGCGTTGCAGCACCACGAGCGCATGGACGGTACCGGTTATCCCAATCACACCAAGGGTGTTGATCTCTCATTCGAGGCGCGCATCGTTGCTGTATCCGATGTGTTCCAGGCGCTGGCCCAGGCGCGTCCCTACCGCGGGCCGCTGGAGCAGGAAGTCATCATGATGCTGCTCAGGATACAGGCAGATGCAGGCAAGTTGGACGAGCGGATCGTTTCGAAGGTCGAACAGAACCTGTCGGCATGCTGGAATGCCGCCGTGAACCAGTCGGCCTGGAAGGTGATGAAATGAAGCTGAGCAGCAGATTCTATATTCTGCTCTCGGGTATTTTCCTGAGCTACAG
The DNA here is from genome assembly GCA_003445795.1 of Gallionellaceae bacterium. GTDB lineage: Bacteria > Pseudomonadota > Gammaproteobacteria > Burkholderiales > Gallionellaceae > Sideroxyarcus. The sequence goes on along the minus strand of DMCN01000078.1, from coordinate 14,208 downwards.
TGTGATCTCCTGGCTGGTGTTCAGGGATATGGTGCATGAGATAAACCAGCAATGGGGACGGCAGTTCGCCGAAAGACAAGTTCTGTTCGATAAATATAGAACGCTTTCACCGCTGATCCGCGAGATCAGGCTGGCTCGACAGATGGCGCTCGAACCAGCGCTGATCGAAATGGCGTTGCACGAGGATGATGCGGAAGTGAGACGCCGTGCGACCAGAGTGATGGAGCGTTACCGTTTCGATTTTCGTGATCACAGTTATTTCGCGGCATTCGCTCGCAGCGGGAGCTACTATTTCAACGATGCAGCAGGCCACTATTCGAACAAGCAGTACCGATACACCCTCTCCCCGCGCGCGAAAAGCGATTATTGGTTCTACGCGACGCTAAGGAGCGGCACGGACTATCAAGTGAATCTTGACCCTGACGTACATCTGGGCGTGGTGAAGGTCTGGATCAATGTATTGCTCAAGAACGGTGACGAGGTCCTTGGCGTGATCGGTACCGGTATCGACCTGTCCGAGTTTCTGAAGGAAAGTGTGGATATCAACCAGGAAGGGGTGGAGACTTTCTTTGTTGACAGGAGTATGGCTATCCAGCTATCCGCCGACCCCACATTGATCGACTATGCCAGCATCGCCAAGACGGTGGGTGAACGCATCAAGGTTGATGCCCTGCTGAAAAATCCCGCGGATATTGAAAAATTACGACAGACGGCGGAATACCTCGAGCACCATGCCGGTGAAGTTGCCACGCTATGGGTGGATTATCGGGGCGACAAGCGCCTGCTTGGCATTTCCTATCTACCCGAGGTCGGCTGGTTTGATCTGACCCTGATGGATGAGAAGAGCCTGATGGTGATCCACGGATTTGCCTGGTTGCCGCTGTTGTTCGGAAGCATATTCATGCTTGGCCTGCTGATATTGGGGTTGTTGCTGAACCACTGGGTGTTGCGACCGATCCACAGGTTGACCAAGGCGACCGAGCAGGTCCGGAAGGGCAACTATGAGGTCGAACTGCCCATCGTGGGAAAAGGCGAGATATCGGAGCTTTCCCGCTCATTCTGGCGGATGGTTGAGTTCATTCATCACACCAATGAAGAGTTGGAAAGCAAAGTGAAGGAACGCACCGAAGATTTGCAGCGGTTGACAGAGATCGACTACCTGACCGGCTTGCTCAACCGGCGCGGTATGATGGATAAGCTGGAGCAGGAGGTTGCACGCCAGGCTCGCCAAGGCGGTTCAATGGGGCTGTTGCTGCTGGATCTGGATCATTTCAAAGATGTCAACGATACCTATGGCCATGAAGCTGGCGATCTCGCCTTGTGCGCGGCGGCCAATGTGCTGCGTTCCATGAAGCGCAGCTATGATCATGCGGGTCGCTGGGGTGGAGAGGAGTTCATCCTGCTTCTGCCGGAATGCGATGAGGACGAACTGGTCTCGATCGCAGAGCGGATCCGCGAGGCGGTGCAGTCTTTGCGTATCGATACGGGGACGCGCTCTTTCTCTTTCACTACCAGTATCGGCGCCCACCATCCCGGTACCCCGCAGACGCTGGATGCAATGCTGCAACAGGCCGACAAGGCTCTGTACGCTGCAAAAGACGCGGGACGCAACTGCGTGCGCCTGGCGAGTCAGCCTGTACGAGGGAATTGAACGCGGGGCTAGCCGCGCGTGTTGGATTGTGTCGAAAATTGTGTCAGGTCGACCAGCGGCGCGGGTTGCCAGCCCGGCTTGCGGTGTTCGGCCACCACATTGGTGAAGATGCCGCCGCGCACGTAGAACTTGGCGGTGAGGCGCATGAATCTCGGGTTGGTCGCGGCGACCAGGTCGTCGAGGATGCGGTTGGTGACGTCCTCGTGGAAGTGGCCTTCCTCGCGGAACGACCACATGTAGAGCTTCAGGCTCTTCAGTTCGACGCATTGCTGGTCGGCGATGTAGTCGAGGATCAGCGTGGCGAAATCCGGCTGGCCGGTCTTGGGGCACAGGCAGGTGAATTCCGGGATCTCCATATGGATGTGGTAGTCGCGTTTCGGCTGCGGATTGGGAAAAGTCTCCAATGTCTTAGTGGCTTGGGTGGTCATTTGGTGAGGTGCCCGGGTTCAGTTAGAATGCAGCGCATTATATCGCCAGCCTGAATCAAATTGCGTCTCGCACATATAAAGTTAGCCGGTTTCAAGTCCTTCGTTGATCCCACCAATATCTCGCTGCCCGGGCAGCTGGTGGGTATCGTCGGTCCGAACGGCTGCGGCAAATCCAACGTCATCGATGCCTTGCGCTGGGTGCTGGGCGAATCGCGCGCCTCGGCTTTGCGCGGTGAATCCATGCAGGACGTGATTTTCAACGGCGCCGGCACACGCAAACCGGTGGCCCGCGCCAGCGTCGAACTGGTGTTCGACAACTCGCTGGGCAAGGTCGGCGGCCAGTGGGCGACCTATGCCGAGATCTCCATCAAGCGCGTGCTGCAGCGCGACGGTGATTCCAACTACTACATCAACAACCAGTCGGTGCGCCGCAAGGACATCACCGACATCTTCCTCGGCACCGGGGTGGGCGCGCGCGCCTACGCCATCATCGAACAGGGCATGATCTCGCGCATCATCGAGGCCAAGCCGGAAGAGTTGAGGGTGTTTCTCGAAGAAGCGGCGGGTGTGTCGAAATACCGAGACCGCCGCCGCGAGACCGAATTGCGCCTGGGCGATACGCGCGACAACCTGTTGCGCGTCAGCGACATCCTGCAGGAACTGGACAAGCAACTGGTGCACCTGGGCGGACAAGCCGAGGTCGCCAAGACCTATCGCGAGCTGGAAGCAAGGCGCGAGACAACGCAAAAACTGTTGTGGCTGGTGAACAAGCAGGAAGCCGAAGCGCGCCGTGTGCGTATGGCGCAACAGGTCGAGAAGACCAAGAACGATCTGGAAGCCGAGATCGCCAAGCTGCGCGAAGTCGAGGCCAAGCTGGAAAGCGCACGCAGCGAGCATTTCGGCCAATCCGATGCCTTGCATGCCAAACAGGGCGAGCTGTATGCGAGCAATGCCGAAGTACTGAGGCTGGAGCAGCAGATCGCCTTCATCACCGAGCAGCGCAACCGCCTGTCGCAACAGATACAGAACGGCGAACGCCAGATTGCGCAGCAGCAGACACAGCTACAGGGCTTGCGCACGCTGCGCACGCACTGGCAGCAGCAGCAGGAAGATGCCGCCATACGCGTGGCGACCTGCGAGAACCGCAGCGAAGTCGAAGCGCAAAGCCTGCCGCAGGTGGAAGAAGCCGCTCGCGTGGCGCAGGAGCGCCTGAATTCGATGCAGCGCGAGCAGATGCTGGTCCAGCAACAGCTGCAGATATTCGAGACCCAGCGCGGCCATGTGCAGGGCAACGTGCAGCAACTGGACAGCCGCCGTTCGCGCCTGATGCTGGAACGCGACAACCTGCCGCAGACCGATATGGAATTGCTGGAGCAGAACCAGCAGCAACTGGTCGAGATGCAGGCCGAGTACGAGATGCAGCAACAGCAGCTGACGGAGTTGCAGGAGCGCCTGCCGCTGGCCGATGCCGAGCGCCGCAAACAGCGCGATGCCGTGCAGGACCTGGAAAGGCAACTGGCGCAGACCGAAGCACGCCTGCATGCCTTGCAACAATTGCAGGCGCAGCTCGACAACGACAAGAACCTGAAAGCCTGGCTGACGCAGCACCAGCTGGATAACGCGCCGCGCCTGTGGCAATCCATCCGCATCGAGCAAGGGTGGGAAGACGCGCTGGAAGCGGTGTTGCGCGAACGCATCAACGCGCTGGCGCTGCCGCGCCTGGAAGATGCGGCCAGTTGGAGCGATGCTCCGCCCGCCAAACTGGCGGTGTATGCGGCGGATGGTTCGCGTTCGAACCAGACTGCGTCGCAGTCCGGCCTGACCCCGCTGGCCAACTACGTGCGCTGCCAGGATGCACAGGCGACAGCGGTCGTGACCGACTGGCTGTCCGGTGTGTTCGCGGTGGGCAGTTTGAACGAAGCGATGAGCCTGCGCGGCAATTTGGCAGCGGGGGCATGGCTGGTGACGGCACAGGGCCACCTGGTCGGCGCGCACAGCGTCCTGTTCCATGCGCCGGACAGCCAGTTGCACGGTGTGCTGGCCCGCCAGCGCGAGATCGAACAATTGCAACAGGAAGCGCAGCAGCGCCGTGAAGCACTGGAGCAGGGCAAGCTGCAGTCGGCACAGGCCGAAGAGATGTACCAATCCGTCAACGCGCGTATCGCTCCCATGCGCAGTTCCACCACTGATCTGCAGCAGCGCCAGCACGGCTTGCAGATGCAGATACTGAAACTGACCCAGGCCAACGAACGCACGCAGGAACGCAACGTACAGATCGCGCAGGAGTTGGAAGAACTGGCCGAGCGCGTGAACAACGAACAGCGCCAGATGCAGGAGATCGCCGAGCAGATGGAGATCCAGCGCGAGAAGTTATCGTCGCAGCAGATGGAAAGCGATCAGGCGCGGCAGCAATCCGGCACCCAGGACAATCTGCTGCGCGAGCAGCGCGACCGCGCGCAGAAGGCGCAGCACGAATTGCAGGAAGCACGATTCTTCGCCAAGACCTGTGCGGAGAAACTGGCCGATCTGGAACAGAACCTGAAACAGCAGGGCGAGACGCTGACGCAACTGGAAGAGGCGCTGGCGCACAGCCGCAACGAGCAGGCGAACCTGAGCGAAGGTGATGCGGACCAGCAATTGCAGGGAGCGCTGCAGCAGCGCCAGATACACGAACAGGCGCTGGCCGAAGCGCGCAACATCCTGGAAAACGCCACGCTGAACCTGAACCGCATGGAACAGGAGCGCATGGCCTGCGAGCAGAAACTGCACCCCTTGCGCGAGAAAGTGAGCGAGATCACGCTGAAGGAGCAGGAAGCTCGCATCCAGTACGAACAGTGGGCGGAGCAGTTGCAGGGGGTGGACGAAGAGCCGCTGCTGCCGCTGATCGAAGGCGCCAAGGCGGGCGGGTTACAGAACGAATTGACGCGCCTCGGCAACGAGATCACGGCGCTGGGCGCGGTGAATCTGGCGGCCCTGGAGGAATTGCAGACGGCGCAGGAGCGCAAGACTTATCTGGATGCGCAGGCAAAAGACCTGAACGAGGCGATCGAGACTTTGGAAGATGCGATCCGCCGCATCGACAAGGAATCACGCGACCTGCTGATGGCGACCTACGACGAGGTGAACCGTCATCTGTCCGAGCTGTTCCCGATCCTGTTCGGCGGCGGCGATGCCAAGCTGGTGCTGACCGGAGAGGAGATTCTCGACAGCGGCGTGCAGGTGATGGCGCATCCGCCGGGCAAGAAAAACGCATCCATCCATCTGTTGTCCGGTGGCGAAAAGGCGCTGACGGCTATTTCACTGGTGTTTTCGCTGTTCCAGCTCAATCCCGCGCCGTTCTGCGTGCTGGACGAAGTGGATGCGCCGCTGGACGATACCAATACCGAACGACTGTGCAAACTGATCCAGAAGATGTCCGAAAAGACCCAGTTCGTCTACATCAGTCACAACAAGATCACGATGGAGATGGCGCACCAGCTGATCGGCGTGACCATGCAGGAGCGCGGCGTCTCCAAGGTGGTGTCGGTGGATATCGAAGAGGCGATGAAGCTAAGCGAGGACAGCGGCAAGGCCGCTGTGGTTGCGGCCTAGTTGCAGTTTGTGCTGACCGCCTTGTTTGCCTCCTCCAGACGTTGGGCGCGCGCGTTATCATCAAGGACAGTGCGCTCTCCCTTTTCATCATAAGTGACCAGACGAGTACCTTCTTCGATGGAGCGAAGCATTTGCCGCGCGGCATCGCAGTTACGCTTCTTTGTTTCAGACTCTGCATCCTGCTGAGATTTTTTCTGAGCAGCCTCATCTTTTTCCAGCCTGGACTTTTTCAAGTCAGCTTCCCGTTCTGCGATGTTTTTTGGTGAGTAACTGGTCGGGGCTTCTGCTTGTCCTTTTCCTGAGATATTCCGAACAGATTCAGATTTCACATCGGGAGGTCGAGTGTCCGAGTAATGCACTTTACCTTCCGAATCAACCCATTTGTTCAGTTCGGCATTGGCGTTCAGAGCGGTTATCGCAATTGCGATAGTAAAAAAAAGTCGTTTCATGATGTCCTCCGAAAATGACTATCGCGAAACTAGCTGTTAATTTGTCCCGCGTCAATTTATGATAGCGCCCGAGTTTTATGCCTGCCTCCCGAATTCGGAGGCTATGCAACGACAACCAGCGGAGTAGCAAGCCGAAATGTCACACATACAAACGCCGGCAAATATCGACCAGGATTACTATCTGGTCGATAGGAACCAGGATCTGGTGCTCAGGTTGTTCCGCTCGTATTACCGGGCGCACCAGAATTCGGGGAAGCTGTTTGACGACTTCCCCGATTTCTTCCTGGTCAAGCCCATCGTGCTTAAGGATGTCGATCTGGTGACCCGAGCCTCCGACAAACTCATCCTCGACGATTGCATCCACCGCGCACAGGAACGCAAAGGCTACATCGGTGTCAGCAAGCGCATGAACCCGAAATTGAAGTACTACTGGCTGGAACTGACCGTGCTGCCTTTCGTGCTGGGCGATTCGGTGACCGAGAACAATAAGAGCGAATTCTTCTATGTCCTCAGCAATTTCATCGAGTACACCAAGCAACACCCCAAGACCTATGGAGATATCACTGCCGAGATCGATTCGGACAAGGATCTGGCTCTGATGCTTAAGGAGATCAACAAGCAAGGCGACCACTTGCGCCAGTTGATCCCGATCTACCCGCAGGAGATGCTGGTGCACTTCAATCCAAACTGGCCGATCAGCGAGGTGAACAAGCTGCTGATGACCCTGAAGGACAATGACCAGAGCTGGTGTGAGGTCTTTTTCGAATATCTGATCTATGTGATGGGCAGAAAGGGTAAGTAGGGCAATAGCCCTGCGGCCCAAGGGCAAGTTTTGATATAATGCGCGCTTTGCAGAGGAAGGTTCCCATGCGTATTACACAAAAAGCCCTCACCTTCGACGATGTGCTGCTACTTCCGGCACATTCCAACGTCCTCCCGCGCGATGTCAGCCTGCGCACCCAGCTTAGCCGCAACATCACCCTGAACATTCCGCTGCTTTCGGCAGCGATGGATACCGTCACCGAGGCGCGCCTGGCGATCGCTTTGGCACAGGAGGGCGGCATCGGTATCGTGCACAAGAACATGACTGCCAAGGAGCAGGCGGCACAAGTCGCCAAGGTGAAGCGCTTCGAAAGCGGCGTCGTAAAAGACCCTATTACCATCGCGCCCAATATGACCGTGCGCGACGTGCTCAATCTGACCCGCCAGCACAAGATTTCCGGTCTTCCCGTAGTGGAAGGAAAGAAAGTGGTCGGCATCGTGACCAACCGCGACCTGCGTTTTGAGAGCAATCTCGACCAGTCCATCACCAATATCATGACGCCGCGCGAGCGGCTTATTGTCGTCAAGGAAAACGCCAATCGCGACGAGGCGCGCAGCCTGATGCACAAGCACCGTATCGAGCGCGTGCTGGTAGTGAACGATGCCTACGAGTTGTGCGGCCTCATCACGGTAAAAGACATACTGAAATCCAGCGAACACCCGCTGGCCTGCAAGGACGAATTGGGACGTTTGCGCGTCGGCGCAGCCGTCGGCGTGGGTGAGGGCACGGAAGAGCGCGTGACATTGCTGGTCGAAGCCGGGGTGGACGTGCTGGTGGTGGATACCGCCCACGGCCATTCGCAGGGCGTGCTGAGCCGTGTGCAGTGGGTCAAGAAGAATTTCCCCAAGGTCGATGTGATCGGCGGCAACATCGCCACTGCCGCCGCGGCCAAAGCGCTGGTCGATCATGGCGCGGATGCAGTCAAGGTGGGTATCGGCCCCGGTTCCATCTGCACCACGCGTATGGTGGCAGGTGTGGGCGTTCCCCAGATATCGGCCATCCAGAATGTGTCCGATGCCTTGTCAGGAACCAGTGTCCCGTTGATTGCAGACGGAGGAGTTCGTTTTTCCGGCGACATCTCCAAGGCCATCGCGGCCGGTGCGAATACTGTCATGCTGGGCGGCCTGTTCGCGGGTACCGAAGAAGCACCGGGCGAGATCGAGTTGTATCAGGGACGTTCGTACAAGAGCTACCGCGGCATGGGTTCTCTGGGCGCGATGCAGCAGGGCTCCAAGGATCGCTATTTCCAGGACACAGAAGGCAACAACGACAAGCTGGTTCCCGAAGGCGTGGAAGGCCGCGTGCCTTACAAGGGCAGCGTGCTGGCGGTGATACACCAGTTGCTGGGCGGATTGCGCGCCAGCATGGGTTACCTGGGTTGCCCGGACATTCCCACCGTGCATGCCAAAGCCGAGTTTGTCGAGATCACCTCTGCCGGTATCCGCGAATCGCACGTGCACGACGTGCAGATCACCAAAGAAGCGCCGAACTATCACATCGATTAACTGCGGGAAGGGAGAAGGGGAAAGAGGGAAGGGTAAAACCGCACACCTTCACCCTTGAGCGCCACAGGCGCGTTCCCTTCACCCTTCACCCTTCACGGTTCTTAAAACATGCACAAAAAAATCCTCATCCTCGATTTCGGTTCCCAGTACACCCAACTCATTGCCCGCCGCGTGCGCGAGACGCATGTTTATTGCGAACTGCACCCGTGGGACATGAGCGAGGCGGACATTCGGGCTTTCGATCCGGCAGGCATCATCCTGTCGGGTGGACCGAATTCCGTTTATGAGGAAGAGACGCCGAAAGCGCCGCAAGTTGTGTTCGATCTGAAGGTGCCGGTGTTCGGTATCTGCTACGGCATGCAGACTATGGCAGCCCAGTTGGGCGGCAAGGTCGAGAGCGGCAAGGTGCGCGAGTTCGGTTATGCCGAGATCCGCGCGCAGGGGCACTCAAAATTGTTTGACGGTATCCAGGACAAGACCAATGCCCAGGGGCACGGCCTGCTCGATGTGTGGATGAGCCATGGCGACAAGGTGACGGCTCTCCCGTCCGGATTTACTGCGATCGCTTCCAACGAAGCTACACCGTTCGCCGCCATGGCAGACGAGGCGCGCCGCTATTACGCGGTGCAGTTCCATCCGGAAGTCACCCACACCTATCAGGGCAAGGCCATCATCGGCCGTTTCGTACACGACATCTGCGGTTGCGGCCAGGACTGGAACATGCCGGACTATATCGCCGAAGCAGTGACGAAGATAAAGGCGCAGGTCGGCAAGGATGAAGTCATCCTAGGCCTGTCCGGCGGCGTGGACTCTTCTGTGGCGGCGGCGCTGATCCATCGCGCCATCGGCGACCAGTTGACCTGCGTATTCGTGGATAACGGCCTGCTCCGTTTGCACGAAGGCGAGCAGGTGATGGAGACTTTTGGCAAGAATATGCACATGAAGGTCATCCATGTGGATGCCAGCGGCGAATTCATGAAACACCTCACGGGTGTCACCGATCCCGAGCAAAAGCGCAAGGTCATCGGGCGCGAGTTCGTGGAAGTGTTCCAGCGCGAATCCGCCAAGCTCAAGAGCGCCAAATGGCTGGCGCAGGGCACCATCTATCCGGACGTGATCGAATCGGCGGGGGCCAAGACCAAGAAGGCGCACGCGATCAAATCGCATCACAACGTGGGCGGACTGCCGGAATCCATGCATTTGAAACTGCTGGAGCCGTTGCGCGAACTGTTCAAGGACGAAGTGCGCGAATTGGGTGTGGCACTCGGTCTGCCTGCCGACATGGTGTACCGCCATCCCTTCCCCGGTCCCGGTCTGGGCGTACGCATCCTAGGCGAAGTGAAGCGCGAGTACGCCGAGCTGCTGCGCCGCGCCGATGCGATCTTCATCGAAGAACTGCGCAACACCAAAGATGCCGATGGCAAGAGCTGGTACGACAAGACCTCGCAGGCGTTCACTGTGTTTCTGCCGGTCAAGTCGGTTGGCGTGATGGGGGATGGCCGTACCTACGAATGGGTCGTCAGTTTGCGCGCTGTGCAGACACAGGACTTCATGACCGCACACTGGGCGCACCTGCCTTACGAGCTGCTGGGCAAAGTGTCCAACCGGATCATCAACGAAGTGCGCGGGATCAACCGTGTGGTGTACGACATCTCCGGCAAGCCGCCCGCCACCATCGAGTGGGAGTGATTCCAGGCATTGCTGCGGTGTGGATGAATCACTGAGAACGGACATGCATCCATTCGCAATCTATCGCTGGTCGGATATTCCCAAACTGCTGATACTGGCAGTGCTGTATGCACTGCTTATCCTGCTCGTCCTTTCCTATCTGACTACGGACGGAAACATCTCGCCGGTCTGGCTGCCCAGCGGATTGGGATTGGCTGCCCTGCTGCTGCTCGGGAAGAGATACTGGCCCGGGATATTCATCGGCGCGTTGGCAGCCTATCTGTCAGTGGACCGTTCGCTCACGGTTTCATTTTTTATTGCAGCCAGTAATGTCATCGAACCGTTGCTCGCGCTCTGGCTGCTTTCGCTTCCCAAACGCTTCGATCCGCAATTGCGGGATCCCCGGGACTACCTCTGGCTGATCCTGATCGGTACCTTCGTGGCCATGCTGTCGGCCAGCATCGGTATCGTCACTTTGTCGGTGGCGGGCATGTTGCCAGCGGAAGCGGTCATGGCTGGCTGGATGCACTGGTGGCGGGGGAATCTGTTCGGCATCGGACTGGTCACGCCATTCCTGCTGATCTGGCGCTATCTGCCGGCGGGTTGGTGGCGAGGAAAGGGCAGAGGGGTGGAGACGGTGCTGTTTGTAGCCTCATCGTTCCTGACCAGCATGGTCGCTTTTCACGGCTGGACGCTCGGCATGTTCCTGGATGTTCCGCTCGGCTATCTGATGTTCCTGTTTGTGCTCTGGGGAGCACTGCGTTTCGGCCGGCACGGCGTCATGCTGATCCTGTTGCTGTCAGCGTTACAAGGCGTGCTGGGCGCACTGGATGGTGTCGGTTTCTTTGCTTCGGACATCGCCACCGGTCTGGCCAATTTCTGGCTCTATATGATGAGCCTGACTTTCGTCGGCATCGTGCTGGCGACCAGCATACGGCAGCAACGGGATGATGCGGAAGCGCTGAGCGAGAGCAAATCGACTTTGCATGCCATCCTCGACCATGCGCCGGTGGGTATCTGGTTCGTCGGTGTCGATGGGCGCTATCGCTTCGTCAATAAGCGGTTCTGCGATGCCGTTGGTATCCCGGAAACGGGTTTCCTGTTGACGGAGAATCTGCCCGAACTGCTGGGGAACGAGATCGCGGCGAACTGTCTGGCTTCGAATCGTGCCTGTCTGGAGCAGGATGAGCCTTACGTCTCCGTCGAGAGGCTTCCTCTGGCGGACGGTAAATTGCACCAGTTGGAGGTCACCAAGGCCAAAATGCGCGATGCGCGCGGCGAGGTTGTTGGCACCATCGGCATCTCGGTGGACATCACCGCGCGCAAGCAGGCCGAAGAGGCGCTACGCGAGAGCGAGGCGCGCTGGAGTTTTGCGCTGGAGGGCGGCGGCGACTGCGTCTGGGATTGGGATCTGCAAAACAACGAAGTCTCGCTCTCCAAGGGCGGCAAAGCCATGTTCGGTTTTGCCGACGACGAGATCGGCAACAGCATGTCGGAATGGAACGCGCGCGTGCATCCCGAGGAGGTCAGCCGTCTGCTGCTGCAGATCGGCGAATTCTTCCATCAGAAGCAGGACAAGTTCGTGGCCGAGTATCGCGTGCGCTGCAAGGACGACAGCTGGAAATGGGTGCTCACGCGCGGCATGGTCTCGCACCGCAACGAGGAGGGGCGAGTCATCCGTATGATAGGCACGCATACCGATCTGACCGAACGCAAGCAGGCTGAAGAGACCATCCAGCGTCAGGCGCACTATGACGCACTCACGCAATTGCCCAACCGCCGCCTGTTCCGCGATCGTCTGGAACAGACTATCAAGACAGCCAGACGCGACCATAGCGCCTTTGTCCTTATGCTCATCGATCTCGACCACTTCAAGGAGGTCAACGACACGCTGGGGCACGATGCGGGCGATTTCCTGCTGGTGGATGCCGCGCAACGCCTGCTGCATTGCGTGCGCGAATCCGACACTGTGGCACGCATGGGCGGTGACGAATTCGTGGTGATCCTGCCGGATATCGATGATACGGCGAGCATAGAGCGTATCGCGCAGAAGATCATCGACAAGCTGGCTTCGCCTTTCCTGCTGGGTGAAGAGAAGGCCTTCATCTCCGCCAGCATCGGCATCACGCTCTANNGCAACCGCTTCAGCTATTTCACCCCGGCTTTGCAGGAGAAGGCGCAGAATCGCATGCGCCTGGTCAACGACCTGCGCGATGCGCTGTCGTCCAACCAGTTTGTGGTGTACTACCAGCCCATCATCGATCTGGCCACGGGTGACATCCACAAGGCCGAAGCGCTGATACGCTGGATGCACCCCACGCGCGGCATGGTCAATCCCGCCGATTTTATCCCGCTGGCCGAAGAGACCGGCATGATCGTCGAAATCGGAGATTGGGTGTTGCGGCAGGCGATGACCCAGGTGAAGCGCCTGCAGGCCAGCCACCACAAAGGCTTCCAGATCAGCGTCAACAAATCACCGGTGCAGTTCCACAAGGACAGTCCGCTGAAAGCGGAGGAGTGGTTGCAGGAACTGGAGCAGAACGGTCTGCATGCCAGCAGTCTGGTGGTCGAGATCACCGAAGGCGTGCTGCTGGACGACGATGGCAACGTCAAGGAGAGGTTGCTGGCATCGCGCGATGCGGGTATCCAGGTCGCGATAGACGATTTCGGCACCGGCTACTCCTCGCTGGCCTACCTGAAGAAATTCGATATCGACTATCTGAAGATTGACCAGACTTTCGTCAACAACCTTGGAAATCATCCCGACGATATGGCACTATGCGAGGCAATCATCGTCATGGCACACAAGCTCGGACTGAAGGTCATCGCCGAAGGTGTCGAGACCGAGCAACAGCGCGACCTGCTGGTACAGGCCGGATGTGATTTTGCACAAGGGTTCCTGTTCTCCAGGCCGCTACCGGCCGCGGAACTGGAAAAGCTGCTTAGCAAAGAGTAGTTCCTGATTCCAGGCGGGGCCATGACGGATCAAAGCGAAATACAGATCGGCATCCTCAAATACGTACTGTTCTACGCCATCTTTGCTGGCCTCTGGATAATGGTCTCCGATCCAATGGTCACCATGCTCGTTTCCGAGCCTGACCATATACTCATCGCCAACACCATCAAGGGCTGGTTCTTCGTCGCTGTCACCTCGGCCCTGTTCTACGGATTGATGCGCCGCATCGTGCGCAGGATGCAGGATAACCTGGCACGCGAGAAGGCACTGCAGGCGGAAAAACTGCGTGCGCTGCAACTGCTTGACGGTATCGCCGAAGGCTCTACCGACGCCATCTTCGCCAAAGACACCCAGGGGCGTTACTTGCTGTTCAACCAGGCTGCCGCGCGTTTCATCGGAAAAACAGAGGCCGAGGTGCTGGGCCGGGACGACACCGAACTGTTCTCGCCGGCCGACGCCAGGACAGTCATGGCGGGAGACCGCCAGGTGATGGACTCGAATCTGACCATGACCTATGAGGATTCAGTCGCGACCAAGAGCGGGCGGACGGTGTTCCTGTCGACCAAAGGCCCGTTGCACGATACGGACGGGAAAGTGATCGGACTGTTTGGTATCTCGCGCGACATCACCGGAATGAAAGTGATCGAGGATGCGTTAAGGCGCGAACGCGACCGCAACCAGCGATATCTGGATACCGTGCAGAACATCATGCTGGCGCTGGATTCGGAAGGGCGCGTCAGCATGATCAACCAATACGGCTGCACCTTGCTTGGTTACCGCGAGAGCGAGTTGCTGGGGCAGAACTGGTTCACTACCTGTTTGCCGCAACCGGAGGGTATCGAGACTGTATTTCCAGTGTTCCGCCAGGTCATGTCGGGAGATATGGCACTCGTCGAAACTTACGAGAACGATGTGTTGTGCCGCGACGGCTCGAAACGCGCGGTAGCCTGGCACAACGTATTCCTGAAGAACGAGGCGGGCAACATCATCGGCACGCTCAGTTCGGGCGAAGACATCACCGAACACAAGCGTGCAGAAGCACAGATCCACCGTCTCGCCTATTACGATTCCCTGACCGAACTGCCCAATCGCACGCTGTTGCTGGACCGGCTCGGCATGATCGTGCCGATCGCATCG
>DMCN01000055.1 GCA_003445795.1 Gallionellaceae bacterium | reverse complement strand
GTAATTGCCCAGCGACTTGGACATCTTGTTCACGCCGTCCAGCCCCTCCAGCAGCGGCATGGTGAGCACGCACTGCGGCGGCTGACCATAATGTTTTTGCAGTTCGCGCCCCATCAGCAGGTTGAATTTCTGGTCGGTGCCGCCCAGCTCGATGTCCGCCTTGAGCGCCACCGAGTCGTAACCCTGCACCAGCGGGTAGATGAATTCATGGATGGCGATCGGCTGGTTAGCTTTGTAACGCTTGCCAAAATCATCGCGCTCCAGCATGCGCGCCACGGTGTGCGTGGCCGCCAGCTTGATCAGGTCCACCGCGCTGAATTTGTCCATCCAGGCCGAGTTGAACACAATCTCGGTCCTGTCCGGATCGAGTACCTTGAACACCTGGTCGCGGTAGGACTGGGCGTTCTCCAGTACCTGTTCGCGCGATAGCGGCGGGCGGGTGGTGTTCTTGCCGGTCGGGTCGCCGATCATGCCGGTGAAGTCGCCGATCAGGAACAGGGCGTGGTGGCCGAGGTCCTGCAGTTGGCGCATCTTGTTGAGCAGCACAGTGTGGCCGAGGTGCAGGTCGGGCGCGGTGGGATCGAAGCCTGCCTTGATTCGCAGGGGCCGACCCAGCTCCAGCTTTTTGACCAGTTCGGATTCGAGCAGCAGCTCGTCGCTGCCGCGCTTGATTTGATTGAGGATTTCTTGTTGGCTCATATCGAAAGACCGCTTGTCCGTATCACGCCTGATGCCCGGGCGGATTTTGAGGGCTGCCTGCTTTCTGTTACAGTGGCGCCCTAAAAATTCAGTAAGTCATTGTGTTTGCCGATAAAGATTCACGGTCATTCACAAGCACTGCCGCCTTGGGAGGCGCGAATGTTACCGCAAAACACCATGTCACACGCGCACAAAATGAAGCTGCGCTGGTTCGTCACCCTGTCCACTCTGCCCTTGCTGGGCGTGGTGACAGCCTTCGGCATCATGCCGCAGACCGACGCCCTCACCCGCGCACAACAGACGCTGATCGAAGACATTGCGCTGCCCGCTTCCTCCCCCGTGGTCGGCAACGCCACGACTTTCTGGCATAGCGAACCGGTCCAGCGCGGCGACACCATCGTCGAGCTGCTGCGCCGCCTGAATGTGGACGACCAAGCCGCCAGCGACTATCTGCGCAAGCACCGTTCCGCCGAAGCGCTGCGCAGGCTGTCGGTGGGCAAGCAGGTGCAGGCCGAGACCGACATCAACGGCGCGCTGCTGGCGCTGCGCTTCATCAACAACGAGGCGAACCAGGTCATCATCGAGAAGAGCGGCGACAGCTTCAAGACACGCATCCTGCCCGCACAGATCGAGCAACGCGTGCAGGTCCGCACCGGCGAGATCACCAGCACCCTGTACGCCGCAACCGACGAAGCCGGCCTGCCCGATGCGGCCGCAAACCAGATGGCCGATATCTTCGGCGGCGACATCGACTTCCACCGCGATCTGCGCAAGGGCGACAAGTTCGCCGTGGTCTACGAGATGAGCTACATCAACGGCGAACCGGCCCGCACCGGCCGCATCATCTCCGCCGAGTTCGTCAATCACGGCAAGGCGTATCGCGCGGCCTATTTCCAGACCACCGAATTCACCGGCGATTACTACAACCCCGAGGGCAAGAGCATGCGCAAGGCTTTCCTGCGCTCTCCCATCGAGTTCTCGCGCGTGAGTTCCGGTTTCAGCAAGTCGCGTTTCCACCCGGTGCTGAACAAGTGGCGCGCGCACAAGGGTGTGGATTACGCCGCGCCCATCGGCACCAAGGTCAAGGTCACTTCCGACGGCGTGGTCTCTTTCGTCGGCAAGCAGGGCGGTTACGGCAACGTGGTGATGGTGAACCATCAGGGCAACTTCACCACGGTGTACGGCCACCTGTCGCGCTTCGCCGGCGGCATCAAGAAAGGCCAGCGTCTGGGACAAGGCCAGATCGTCGGCTACGTCGGCATGACCGGCCTGGCCAGCGGCCCGCACCTGCATTACGAATTCAAGCAGAGCGGTGTCCAGCGCGATCCGCTGAAGGTGGCTTTGCCCGACGGCAAGCCGGTCAGCGAAGCGCAGATGGATGCTTTCACCGAAAAGACCGGTGAACTGTTCGCGCGTCTGGATACCTTGCGCGACACACGCATCGCCAAGCTGGACTAGTTTGAGCAAACCTGCAGACCTCTACATCGGCATCATGTCCGGCACCAGTCTGGACGGTGTCGATGCCGCGCTGGTCGATCTCTCGCAGGACATTCCCCGCCTCGTCGCCACGCATTACCAGCCTTATGCCGAGCCGCTGAAAGAAGCGTTGCTCGCGCTGCATCACTCCGCGCATGACGAATTGCACCAGTCGCACCTCATCGCCAATATTCTGGCGCGCGAATACGCCAACGCGACACAGTCCCTGCTGAAGAAAGCGGGCGTGGACGCCACACAGGTGCAGGCCATCGGCTGCCATGGCCAGACCGTGCGCCACCGGCCCGAGCACGGCTATACCATCCAGCTCAACAACGGCGCATTGCTGGCCGAACTGTGCGGCATCAATGTGGTGGGCGATTTCCGCAGCCGCGATATCGCTGCGGGCGGCCAGGGGGCACCGCTGGTGCCGGCCTTCCATGACCGTGTGCTGCGCCACCCCAACATCCACCGCGTGATCCTCAACATCGGCGGCATCGCCAACCTGACCGATCTCGCCCCCAACAAGACCACGACCGGCTTCGACAGCGGCCCCGGCAACCTGCTGATGGATGCATGGATAGCGAAACATCAGGGCAAGGCCTACGACAAGGACGGCGCCTGGGCGGCCAGCGGCAAGGTCATTCCCGCCCTGCTGCAAAGACTGCTGGACGAAGCGTTCTTCGCCGCCGCTCCGCCCAAGAGCACCGGACGCGACCTGTTCAATCTGCGCTGGCTGGAAAGACAACTGGGTGGCAGCGAAGCGCCCGCCGACGTGCAGGCGACCCTGCTCGCGCTGACCGGCGACAGCATCGCCGCCGCGGTGCAGAGCTTCTGCGTGGGGACCAAAGAGATCTATCTGTGCGGCGGCGGTGCGCATAACGCCGCGCTGGTGAGACATCTGCAACAGGCGTTGCCGCAACGCCGCATCCAGAAGACCGAAGAACTGGGCATCGCCGCCGACTGGATGGAGGCCGTCGCCTTCGCCTGGCTGGCACAGCAGACCATGCAGCTAAGGCCGGGGAATCTGCCCGCGGTGACCGGGGCGGCGCATCCCTGTGTGCTAGGCGCGATCTATCCGGCCTGAGAAACAAAATGGGGCGCTTTCGCGCCCCATCCTTGCAACAACTTTTTTCCCGCTTATGCCGAGAACGAGGAACCGCAACCGCAGGTGGTGGTGGCGTTCGGGTTCTTGATGACGAACTGCGAACCTTCCAGACCTTCGGTGTAGTCGATCTCCGCGCCAACCAGATACTGGAAGCTCATCGGATCGATCAGCAGTTGCACGCCGTTCTTGCTCATCACGGTGTCGTCTTCGTTGGCCACTTCATCGAAAGTGAAGCCGTACTGGAAGCCGGAGCAGCCGCCGCCGCTGACGAACACGCGCAGTTTCAGCTCGGTATTGCCTTCTTCTTCGATCAGTTGCTTCACTTTGTTGGCCGCGCTGTCGGTGAACAGCAACGGGTCCTGCATTTCGGTCACGGTATTCATATTGCCTCCTAAACTGGTTTGATTATGACTCGGCTGTACCAAGCTTGAATGCCACTACTTTGTCTGTTGCTTCTGCCAAATGGATCAGTTTGCCCTCGACGATCGCCCCCAACTGTATTTCCAGGGTCTTGTAGTGCACGTCGCCTATGACCTTGGCTTTGCTCTGCAGTTCCAGATATTCCGCCACATGCACCGGTCCGACGATGGAGCCGTTGACGACCAGGTGGGTGACATTGATCTCGCCCTGCACACGCGCATGCTCGCTCAGGACCAGGGTGCTCGGTTTGCTGGGATCGGCGATGACTTTGCCGATGATCTCGCCGTCCACACGCAGGCCGCCGCTGAAACTCACATCGCCATCGATCCGGGTTCCGAACCCGACCAGAGAGTCGATGCGATTCTGCGGTTTGCTTTGATTGCTGCTGAACATGCTTGCTTCTCCTTTAGAACTGAGGGGGCATCTCGACCGTCTGCTTGATCTTCGGCTCCTGCATCCCTCTTTCGAACACCCTCACCTGCACACTTTCGACGCGCATCTCCGGCGGCAGTTTAAAGACCTTATCCACGCGCTGGTAATACTTGAAGCTCAACTGGTGGGCGGCGACATCCGTCGGGGAATTCTCTTGCGGGAATTGTAGCACTACTTTCTGACCGTCTTGTTCGCCGTTGACCACCAGCTGCATTTTGCCCTCGAACTGTCTGCCGCGCTGTTGCACGCTCTGCACCAGCAACATGCGGCAGTGATATTCGCCGGGCAGCGCATCCGGTTCGATCTTCAGTCTGTGGATGGAAAGCTCGGCCTCGCGCGCACCGGTCAGCGGCAGGTTCTGGAAGAACAGCAGGTCTTCCTTCAGCCGTGCATTCTCCTCGTTCAGCGCCTTCACCTGCGCATCGACTTCGAGATCGAGCGCCTGCTCGATCTGTCCCTGCCGTTCATAGGCGGCAAGCTGGTTGGCCTGCTGGGCGTTCTCGGACTCGAGAGAAAGCACTCGCTCGCGCAGCTCGCTCAATTCCTGCTCGGCCTGGCCGCGTTTGAAACCGGCCAGCTCCAGACCGGAACCGTACGCCCACCAGATCGCAAACCCGATCAGCAACAGGAACGGCAGGGCAACCGCCCAGCGCACATACCAGGGCACATGCGGACGTACCGACAAACGCGGCGCAGAGATGCTGAACTTGCGACGGAATCTGCGGATCATCGGGGGCATCAAGGTAGCAATGGGACCACGTTCAGGCCGGCCGCTTCCGGCAGTCCGAACATGATGTTCATGTTCTGCACCGCCTGGCCTGCCGCACCCTTGACCAGATTATCGATCACCGACAACACCACCACGGTGTCGCCGCCCTGCGGCCGGTGTACAGCGATGCGGCACAGGTTTGCGCCGCGCACCGAACGCGTCTCCGGCATGCTGCCAGCGGGCAGCACGTCGACGAAGGCTTCGCCGGCATAACGTTGTTCGAATAGCGCCTGCAGGTCGACATCCTTCTTGATGCGCCCGTACAGCGTGGCATGGATGCCCCGGATCATCGGCGTGAGATGCGGCACGAAGGTCAGTCCGACCGGTTTGCCGGCGATGTTCGCGAGCCCCTGTTTGATCTCCGGCAGATGCCGGTGCCCGGCCACGCCGTAGGCCTTGAAATTGTCGGTCGCTTCGGCGAACAGGGTATGCACCTCGGCCTTGCGTCCCGCGCCGGAGACGCCGGATTTGGAGTCGGCAATCAGCGAACCTTCCTCGACGATACCCGCTTCCACCAGGGGGATGAAGCCCAGTTGTACCGCGGTCGGATAGCAGCCGGGATTCGCCACCAGCCGCGCCTGTTTGATCTGCGCGCGGTTGATCTCGGGCAGGCCGTACACGGCCTCGGCCACGAGGTCGGGACAGGCGTGGGTCATGCCGTACCACTTTTCCCACACCGCGATGTCTTTGATACGGAAGTCCGCCGCGAGGTCGATGACCTTGACACCCGCATCGAGCAGCGCGCGCGTCTGCTGCATGGCGATGCCGTTGGGCGTGGCGAAGAACACCACGTCGCATTGATCGAGGTGCGCTTCGTCGGGATGGGTGAATTTCAGGTCGACATAGCCGCGCAGGCTGGGGAACATCTGGCTGACCGGCATGCCCGCGTCGGCACGCGAGGTGATCGCGTGCAACTGCGCTTGCGGGTGACCCGCCAGCAGTCTCAGCAATTCGACTCCGGTATATCCGGTACCGCCTACGATTCCGATCTTCAGCACGATCTATCCTTCGAAAAATAGCCTGCGAATGATAAATGAAAAGGCCGCCCTTTGGCGGCCTTTCCGGTACTGCAACAAGCTTAACGCTTGGAGAATTGCTTCCTGCGACGCGCCTTGCGCAAGCCGACTTTCTTACGTTCGACTTCGCGTGCATCGCGGGTAACCAGACCAGCCTTGCTCAGGGTGGGTTTCAGGTTTGCATCATATTCGATCAATGCGCGGGTGATACCGTGGCGCACTGCACCGGCCTGGCCGGATTCTCCGCCGCCGGAGACGTTCACCATGATGTCGAACTTGCCGACCATCTCGGTCAGTTCCAGCGGTTGGCGCACGACCATGCGGCCTGTCTCGCGCGAGAAGAACTCGTCGATAGGCTTGTCGTTGACGGTGATGTCGCCCTTGCCCGGCTTGATGAACACACGTGCCACCGCGCTCTTGCGACGGCCTGTTCCGTAGTTATAAGTTACGCTCATGATTAAGCTTTCAACAAATCGATAGGTTTCGGTTGCTGCGCGCTGTGCGGGTGTGTCGCACCGCCGTAGACTTTGAGCTTGCTCAACATCGCGTAGCCCAGCGGA
Source organism: Gallionellaceae bacterium (assembly GCA_003445795.1). Classification (GTDB taxonomy): domain Bacteria; phylum Pseudomonadota; class Gammaproteobacteria; order Burkholderiales; family Gallionellaceae; genus Sideroxyarcus. The sequence continues at coordinate 14,607 of DMCN01000055.1, read as the reverse complement.
CCCTTCGGCAACATGCCGCGCACGGCCTTTTGCAGCACGCGCTGCGGATGGCGCTGTTGCAGCTTGAGGAAGTTGGTCTCGTAGATACCGCCGGGATAGCCCGTGTGGCGGTAGTAGATCTTGTCCTGTGCCTTGTTACCGGTCACGCGCAGCTTGTCTGCGTTGACGACCACGACGAAATCGCCGGTGTCGACGTGCGGTGTGTAGATGGCCTTATGCTTGCCGCGCAAGCGGATAGCGATCTGGCTGGCCAAACGGCCCAGGATCTTGTCGGCAGCATCAACCAGCAGCCAGTCGTGCTGGACTTCGTGGGACTTTGCGGAAAATGTTTTCATGGCATTTCCTAAAACTAAAAATGGATAACAGACTGCGAAGGGCGCGCATTCTATGTCAGGTGTCCAACCCTGTCAAACGAAAGTCTTGACCGGCCAGGAACCCCGGGTGGCTGTCGCCGAGCACTGCCGCAAGCCTTCCGGGAGCGCCCCCATTGAATCAACTGTATGTTTTTGTTGAATTAAAATCCAAACCAGTAGCGTGGAGCCTGAGCGTGCGCACCGCATAGGACATGTCCGCCAGCTCGATCACGCGGTAGCGCATGCGGTCGGACTCGTCCTCGGCGCAGGTCGTGGAGCCGCCATCCAGCGCCATCCCGATGCCGTACTTGCGGCTCTCTCCGCTGCAATCCAGCCCGTAGTGCATGTGCCCGAACAGCAGCACCTGCGCGCGGTCGCGCACTATCTGGCTGAAGGAATAGGCATCCTTGAGGCGCAGGAACGGGCGGCTCAGATGCATGAGGAAGTTGTAAAAGGGGTAGCGGTCGCCCACGTCGGGCATCACGCTGTAGCCGAAGGAGAAGGGATGGTGGTGCAGGTAGATGACGACCTGCTTGCCCGCGACCAAAGGGCTGTCCAGCAGCCTGTCCAGCGCCGACAATTGCGCATCGCCGAGGTGGCCCTCGGCGAACCAGCGTTGCCACAGGTTCAATTCTTCCGCGTTCGAATCCAGCCCGATGAGGACCAGATTCGCGCCGACTTCGGTCAACACCGGGAATTTCGCCGGCTTGCCCTGAAAGATGAAGTCGCGGAAAGTCTGCTGGAAGGATTCCGCCGCTTCCTCGTCCACCGACAGTGCATTGCCGTAATCGTGGTTGCCGGGGCACAGCAGCACACGATAACGCGTGGCCAGCCGGTCGAGCAGCACGCGCGCCGCGCGCCTGTGGGTATCCGTTGCACTGTCGATCAGGTCGCCGGTATGCACGATCAGACACTCTTCCGGTGCGCAGGGCGGGTTCGCCAGCAGATCGTCGACCACGCGCTCGAAGCGCAATGCGTTGTCATTGCTTCCGATGTGTGTGTCGCTGAGGTGGATGAGTTTCATGGACGCGCTGCCGGAACGAAAGAGGTGCGCAACGTAATCTGGCGCACATTAACCGTCAATATGCCAAACGGACTAGATACGGCCTAGTACTCGCCGGGAATTCAGGCGGGATGATCGCGCAACAGGCCGTCCAGCCAGGCTTTCCAGCGCTGGTATTTCCCGGACAGTCTTTGCTCTTCTCGCACTATCTCGATACGTTCGGCCATTGCGGCACCGCCGGGCGGCATCCCTGCCGCAAGCCGCGCTGCGCCGAGCAGGCTGCTGTCCGCTTGCGACAAGCGATAGACAGCGAGCGGCACGCATTGCGCAATGCCTTGTTGCAGACAGGGCAAGGCCGACAGCCCGCCGGAAAGATAGACGCGTTCGATGGCGAACTCGCGCCGGAAGTCTTCCAGTATCCGCGCCACACGGAAGATGATGCCTTCCTGCAGCAACAACGCGATGTGCAGCGCCGGCAAGCCCTCCACCGGTTCGGAGAAGGCAAGACCCAGATGGCTGCTGAAATACGGCGCGCCCAATCCACTCGGTTCGGCCAGGCAGAAGATGTCGTCGCCGGCCAGGTCCTCGACACGGCACGCCGTGGCCGGCCAGGGCGCCAGTGCGGCCGCGATGGAATTGAGCGTGCCTTCGCCGGCCAGATGCACCTGCCCTGCCGCGTCCTGCCAGACCAGCGTTTGCAGATAGCCGTCCGGCGCTTCCTTCCCTTGCGGCAGATAACAGACCACGAACCCGCCCGTACCGAGATTGACCAGCGCTTCCGCCTGCCCGCTGCCGATGCCGGCGACAAGCGCGGCCGACTGGTCGCCCATGCTGGCCTGCAGGATCAGACCGTTATCGAGCTGTAGCCCCAGCCCCGCGGACGGCACTATCTGCGGCAAAGCCTGCAGCGGAACTCCGAACAGTTCGCACAAGGCCGGCGACCACTGTTGCGTGTGCACATCCATCAGCAGGGTGCGTGCGGCCATCGACACATCGCTGAGGTGCCGCTTGCCGCCTGTCCAGCGCCAGATGAGGAACGTATCGAGCGTACCCAGCAGCCATTCACCGCTCAGCAACCGTTCACGCCATGCCGGATTGTCGCGCAACAGCACGCGCAGTTTGGGCGCCAGATAATAAGGAGAGAGCGGCAGACCGGTAAGGTTGCGAATGGTGGGTTCTTTTTCACGCAAGGCATCGCAACTCGCCGCGCCCCTGTCGTCCTGCCAGGAGATGAGCGGCGTGACCGGCTGGCCGCTGGCACGTTCCCAGATAAGAAAAGAGGAGCGCTGACTGCACAGGCCCAGCGGAGGATGCGCATCTGTCTGCGCCAGACACACTGCCAATACGGCCTCCGCCGCTTCCGCATAGGCGATGGCATCGCTCTCGTAACGCCCGCCCTGCGCATTGATGACGGGTGCATGTTGCGACACGATGCCGCCCAGTTCACCGCCCGCGGACAGCAAGCCGGCCTTGATCGCCGTCGTACCCAGATCGAGTCCGACGGCGGCGATCATGAGATGCAGCCCTCCACCTCTTGCGCGACCCGGCGCTCGTCCCAGCCCAGCGCCGGCGCCAGCAGTTCGGCGAAATGGCGCAGCTCAACGGCATCCGGCCTCGCCAGAATCAGCAATGGCAGACGGCGGCGCAACAAGTCGGACAGGTGCACCACCATCTCCTCGCGCGCGCACAGCAGCAGATCGGCGTAGATGAAAGGCAGCCCGGCGACGATGCGCACCGCGAGTTGCGGCGCCTCCGCGACAATATCGAACACCCGTTCGACGCGCATCCCGTGCCGGCGCATCAGCCACATCGCGCTGTCGGCGTCTATGCCGAGTCGCTGCGCTTTGGAGATCGTGTCCGTCGTCCATGCGGCAAACTGCTGCTGCGGCGCCCAGGGCAAACGTTGCTTCTTGCTCGCACAGGCAACGTCCACTCCCAATTGCGCACACACCGTATCGACGATGACAGCCGCATCCTCGCGCGCCGACGTGAGCTTGCCGCCGATGGCGTGATGCAGACCGTTGCCCGCCGTCTTCAATTCCCAGTCGCGGCTGGCGGCGGAAGGATGCGCGGCATCACTCTGTTTCATCACGCGCACCCCGGCATAGCTGCCGATCACGTCCGCCTTCGTCCATGCCTGCTTCAGATAACCGTTGGCCGCATCCAGCAGATATTCGATATCCGCTTCCTCGACGGTCACGTTGTCGATGTCGCCGCGATAGTCGGTGTCGGTGGTACCCAGCAGCGTGCGCCCGTACCACGGGATGATGAAGAACACACGGCCGTCCTTCTTCGACGTGAGCAGGATGGCCTCGCCGGTCGGCAAGGCGGGCAGCACCAGATGGATACCTTTGCTCAAACGGCACCAGGCGCGGCCCTGCGCGGTCGCCGTTGTCCATTGCCCGGCGGTGCTCACGCATTGTCCGGCACGCACTTGCAGCGTCTCGCCACTCACCTTGTCCTGCACGGCTGCGCCGCACACCTTGCCGTCTTGTTCGTTCCACGCGAGCAGCCGCGCATAGTTCACGCACACTGCGCCATGCGCCAGTGCGCCAGCCACCAGTTCCAGCACCAGCCGCGCATCGTCGGTCTGCGCATCGCCGTAGGTGAAACCGCCGTGCAGACCGCCCTCGTTCAAAAAAGGAAAGTGGACGGCAAACTCCCGCTTCCAGAAATGGTGATGCCGCATCGGCTCGCCGGGGAATCCGGCCAGCGTGTCGTACAACGTCAGCCCCGCTTTCAGCAGCAGCGTGCCGTTGCGACTGTCCGCATACACCGGCACGCCGAAGCGCAGCGGCCACACGCGATGCGGTGCGATCCGCAACAGCAAACGGCGCTCCTTCAGCGCCTTGCGCACCAGTTTGAAATCGTAGGTCTCCAGATAGCGCAAGCCGCCGTGGATCAGCTTGCTGGAGGAGGACGAGGTCGCACCCGCCCAGTCGCCCTGCTCCACCAGCGCGACCTTCAGTCCGCGCAACGCCGCGTCGTAGGCCGTCCACGCACCGTAGATGCCTCCACCGCAGACCAGCAGATCGAATTCGCCGCGCAGCCCCGCAAAGTCGCGTTTCATCTGTCTCTCATCTGCAATGCCTTGTCCGGCACGTCGCTGATCAGCACGTCCACCCCCAGCTTCAGCGCACGGGTGATCTCGGCATCGGTGTCGCAGGTGTAGACGGCGATGAACTTGCCGCGCTCGCGCACCAGCTCCATCATGTCTGCATCCAGCGTGGAGATGTGCACGCACAGACCGTGCAGGAACGGTTGCTCGTCCAGCGCATAGCGCGCATCGTTCACGCTCTGCTCCGGCTCCAGGTTGTACACCAGCGGGAACGAGGGCACGACCTGCTGCGCGTAGATCAGGCTGTCGAGGTTGAATGAGGAGATCATGACGCGGCCGTCGGTCTGCTCGCCGGCCAGCGCCAGCGTCTGTTGCACCTTGAGCTGGTGGCGCTCGACCTGCTCCCAGTCGCGATTCTTGATCTCCAGCAACAGGCGGCAGCGGCTACGGTAGGCGGCGACAAATTCCTGCAGGCTCATCACGCCTTCTTTCTGCGCACCGGCGAAGTGGGCGGCAAAGTCCATCTCGCGCAATTGCATGTAGTCGTAATCGTCGATGTGTCGCCCGGGCAACTTGAGCTTCTTCAGGTCGCGGTCGTGCCACAGCACCGCGACCTCGTCGTGGCTCAATTGCACATCGGTCTCGATGCCGTCGATGGGGTAGGCGAGCGCCTTGTCGAAAGCGCTGCGCGTATTTTCCGCCGCTTCCCGGTTGGCGCCGCGATGGGCGAAGATCAGTGTCTTGCTCATGGCAGACACTCTATGAATTTCCCCATCGAAGCCTCCATCTCCGCGTAGTGCGGGTTATACATCAGGCGGCGCAGCAATCCGCGCTGCAGGTTCTTTTCGTGTACTTCGCCGTGCCATACTTCCGCCGCCCGCGCGCGGCAGGCGTTGTAGCCCGCCTTGTCGTGCGGCAGATAGTGCAGGCAGTTCTCGTACCCGCCCGCTGCTCCGTATTGCTCGTCATCGGGCGGGATGACGATGGCGGTGTGCGCGCTGGAGAGGATGCGCTGCTCCGGCACCGCGCTGTTCACCCATTCCACTTTCGGCAGTTCGGCCTTTTCCGTCGCGTACCACACCAGTTTGCTGCAGGGATGCGTTGCCCGCTGCATGAAGCGCAGGGTCGCCGCCGAGTTCACTGTGACATCGTCGGCACTGGCGACGGCGAACACCGGGATATCCACTTCGCGCTGCGGCAAGACTTGCGTCAGCGCATACATCTGCGCTGCGGCATTCTTGCAGAACGACTCATATTTATAGAGATCCCTGTCCTGCATCCTGCTCACCCAGGCGGCCTTGGGCAACAGCCAACTATAGAGCTTGTGCAGGTTCGCCCATCGCGCGCGCGCGGTGATCTCGAAGGCGGGAGAGAACAGGAACAGGCCGCGCACCCGTTCATCGTGTGACGCCTGCAGCACACTCAAGGCGGCACCGGCGGAGAACCCGCCCAGATAAAGTTCGTCGACTTCCTCTGACAATCTGTCCGCCCCGTAGGCCACCGCCTTGGCCCACTCCTGCCAGTGCATATGCAGCAGATCGCCGGGCTGGGTGCCGTGCCCCGGCAGCAGCACCGCCATCACGCGAAAGCCGTTGCGCTGGAAGAACGCGGCCAAATGGCGCACGTGATAGGGAGAATCGACCAGGCCGTGCACCAGCAACACGCCGCGCTGATAGGGTTTGCCCTGCCCTTTCGGATGATCCCCGGATGGGAACAATTCGAATGGTGCGTTGCCCGCGGCGATCTTTTCCTGCTCATTCTTGCCGCCATGGATCCTCCACAGCATCTCCCGCGTCCGCTGCACATAGTCCGCGAACGGCAGCCCCGCGCCCGTGAAGTGCGAATTCTCGCCGGATGGCCGGTGCCGCAAACCAAGTAGTTCCATCATCTCTCCGTCATATCGGCGCCACGCCCGCACGCCCTTTCCCTTGGCAGGGATTCATGTCTGCCATTCTACCCGCTGAAAAGTCCCGCAACGGCGCATGCTGATGATCCTGCCGCGGGACCGCCGAGCGTAGCCGCCTTCTGCGATAATGTCGGCGCAAAGATTCTCGGATCCCGACCATGTCCTGGTTCTTCACCAATCTCATCGGCGCTTTTCTGTTGCCGCCGCTCAACCTGCTGCTGCTTGCCGTAGTGGGGTTATGGCTATGGCACAAGCGTCCGCTGCTCGCGCGCGCGCTACTCACCACTGCGGTCGTTCTGCTGTGGCTGCTTTCCACCCCTTTCGTGGCCGAGGCATTGCTGCGCGAGCTTGAGGGCGAACCCTATGTCACTGACACGAAAAAACCGCTGGCGGATGCCATCGTGGTGCTGGGCGGCGGCACATATTTCCATGCGCCGGAGTATGGCGGCGACACAGTGAGCATATACACGCTGGAACGCCTGCGTTTCGCGGCCAAATTGCAACGCGAAACGGGCAAGCCAATCCTGACCACCGGCGGCAAACCGTTGGGGAATGACTCCTCCGAAGCGGCCCAGATGAAAGAGGTTCTGGAACAGGAATTCGTCGTGCCGGTGCAATGGACCGAGGGAGCATCGAACAACACCTTCGAGAATGCCCGCCTCAGTCGCGAGATGCTCAAACAGGCCGGCATCGACCGCATCTATCTGGTCACCCATGCCTGGCACATGGCACGGGCGGTTCAGGCATTCCAGACTGCGGGGTTCAGGGTCGTTCCCGCCCCTACCGCCTACACTACCCGCTACCGGGTCGACCTGCTGGCTTTCGTCCCGAATGCAAATGCCCTGCACGACAGCAGGACATTCCTGCATGAGTTGATCGGGATGCTCTGGTATCAGTTAAAATCCTGACGCTTCACTGAATCTGCATTACCGAATGCCGCAACGAAGGTGTAGCCCTTGCGGGTGATGGCGCTAATGCGTTGTTTTACCGAGAATGCCGCCTTTGCGGATCACTATTTCGAGGTGTCACATGAAAGCACGCATCAAATGGGTAGAAGAGGTCTCTTTCCTCGGTGAGAGCGAGAGCGGACATGCGGTGTTGATGGATGGCCCTCCCGCCGGTGGCGGCCGCAACCTGGGTCCGCGCCCGATGGAGATGCTGCTGCTCGGCACCGGCGCCTGCACCGCTTACGATGTCGTGAACATCCTGAAGAAATCCCGGCAAGCGATCACCGATTGCGTGGTGGACATCCAGTCTAAACGCGCCGATACCGATCCGAAAGTATTCACCGGCATCCACCTGCATTTCATCATCACCGGCAAGAGCCTCAGACGCGAACAGGTCGAACGCGCCATCCTGCTGTCTGCGGAAAAATACTGCTCGGCTTCCATCATGCTGGGCAAGACAGCCAAAGTGACGCACGACTTCGAGATCGTGGAAGGGTAGTTCTCGTCATTCCGGCGCAGGCCGGAATCCAGTATATGAAACAAGCCCCCTGCGTAGCAGGGACAAGACTGACTGCATTATTGAACAACCCGCTGGATTCCGGCCTTCGCCGGATAACCAGCGACTTGCCCGCTTGCGGGCTTAGTCGAATGGCTAGTAGTTATATCAATGACAGCTAAACCCAATACACCGTTTTCGTCATCACCTTCGACATCCCGCGCATTGCCAGCTTCACCGGCAACGGCAGCTCTGCCGCCCCCAGCTCCACCGCCATATCGGCGTGACCCACTTCATCCACATACATCTGCTGCGCCACGGCGCGGCTCTTGGCGTCCTGCGGCGGCAAGGTATCCAGATGATGCTGCAGATGTGAGCCGACCTGGCGTTCGGTCTCGGCCAGGAAGCCCAGATTCCATTTGTCGCCCAAGGCGCCGGCCAGCGCACCCAGCGCCAACGAACCCGTGTACCACAATGGATTGAGCAGACTCAGGCGGCCGCCCAACTCGTACACACGATGCGAAGTCCAGGCCAGGTGCTCGGTCTCTTCCCATGCGGCGTGGTTCAGCTTGGCCTCCACCGCGGGGTCTTTCGCGGTCAACGCCTGCCCCTGATACAGGGCTTGGGCGCAGATCTCGCCGGTATGGTTGATGCGCATCAGCGCGGCGGCATGTTTCTTCTCCGCCTCGGTCATCGCCGAGTCGGGAATATCGGCATCGGGATACGGGCGCGCAGTCGGCGCTTTGGCAAACAAAGTGCGCAGGCCCTTGTCGAATTCGATGATCAAAGTATCCAGATTCAGCATGATCTACTCCTGTTGTTCAGGGAGGGGAATTTAGGCATTCGACGATGGACTGTCAAATAAAAAAACGGCCACCCTAAGGTGGCCGTTTCAGATTCTAAATTGACGGTTAGGTCAGATTAGAAAGACTTCTTCAGACCAACTGCGACCAGAGTAGAGCTACCGCCCAAATCCAGAGATGCAGCGCTCAAGGCATTGCCGATCACGCTGTATGCGCGCGTATCAGCGTCCTGATTCATCTTGGAGTATGCAGCGTACAGAGTGGTGGTCTTGGACAGACCTTGCAGCCATGCCAATGTCATGCCGTTACCATTGTCAGCACCGCCAACGCCGCTTGTGCTGGCGATGGTGTTCTTGGCATAGGTGAATACAGCTGCGCCAGGACCGACCGGAGCGACTGCAGTGAAGGACATCGCCTTGTCGGTCTGAGCATTGGCTGCGCTAGTCTTGGTGGTCTGGTAAGTACCCATCAGCTTGACTACGCCGAGGTCATAGGAAGCGCCCAGAGCCATGTCAGTCAAGTTGACGCCGAGAGTTGCCGAAGTGCCGCTGGTCGCTGCGTACACGCCACCAACAACCAGATTGGCAACGCCAGTGTAGGTTGCGGACAGCAGGGTCGCAGTGGTTGCAGTATTAGCGCCAGCGGAAGTATTCGTCAGGTTACCCAAGTCAGTACCGAAAGCTGGTGCAGCTGGAGCAACGGCTTGCATGGAAGTTGTATGATTCAGTGCAACAGTCACGCCACCCAGATCAGGAGAAATGTAAGCGATCGCGCGCGGAGCACGTGCAGCAATTGCTACGGCACCAATCAGGAAACGGCCCTTGGTCACGTTCTGCAGCGGAGACACAGCGGAACCAGAAGTCGGGTCGAACTTGACAGCCCAGTCATAGCCAGTAGTTTGCAGGTAGCCGGTAGCAACGGTACCGAAACCGCCAGCAACTGCCAGCATTTCCTGACGTGCATTACCAACGCCATCAGCCTTTTGTGTATCCAGCGCGTATTCCAGCACAACAACAGCCTTCATGCCGTTGTCCAGATCTTCAGCTGCCTTGGCGCCAAGACGCGAACCGGACAGACCGCCGGAATAGGCGAGCGTGTCGCTCTTCTGACCAGCGCCAGACGCGTTAACGATAGCAGCGTCAACGATGCCGTACATTGTCACATCGGCCATTGCCGGTGCGGAGAAAGCTGCTGCGATTGCCAAAGCGATGAGTTTCTTTTGCATTTGAATGATCTCCTCAGGGGTTTATCTTTTCGTCAGGGCCAATCCCTGCCGAAAAATTTTGGATTGGCGGGATAGCCCGCCCAGTCCGAGGCGCAAGGTATCACCCTCTTCCTTGCTGTATCAATGTTTGCGTCATATTTAACTGATGATTTGTGTCATTTCTGCTACATATTTATGTAGTAGTTTTGTCGGGTTTTAAACACAAAAAAACGGACACCCGAAGGTGTCCGTTCTGACTTCATACAACCAACTTCTACTGGCTTAGAACGAGTGGATCATGCCCAGGCCGATAGCGGTTGACTTGGAGCCTGCTGCCGTACCGTAAGCGGTACCGGCGCTGAAGCCGTAGGTGCCGCCGGAACCGGCAACTGCCGTGTTGACTGCATCGTTCTTGAGCAAGGCGTAAGCCGCGAACACTTCAGTGCGCTTGGAGAAGTTGTAGCCGTAACGCAGCGACACCTGGCTTGCACCAGTCTTGTCCACGCTGGTCTTGCCTGCCTTGGCGTAGCTCAGACCGATGTTGCTCGGACCCATCTTGTACTGGCCGGCCAGTTCCATGTTGCTTTGGGTGTAGTTGGCGGTCAGTGTGGTGTTCACCTTGAGACGCTCGATGGCTGCACCGAACCACATATCGCCCAGGGTGTACTTACCGACCAGACGCATTGCCGTGTCTTTGGTCGTGGTGACGGAAGCGTCGTTGCGGATCTCATAAGCCAGCGCTGCGTAGATGCCCCCGTCCATGTTCAAGGTGGCAGCCAAGGAAGTTACGTGCTTGTTGGCCGGTGCGACAGGTGCCTCATCCGGGCTGTAAGCCAGCGTCACGCCAACCGGGCCAATGGCCGGGGAAACATAGGCGAGAGCACTGTTCTTGCGGGTGTTGTAGTTCTTGCCGGCTGCGCCGTTGGCACGGCCCATCAAGTTGATCGCGCTGAACACAGTGGTGTTGTCGAACAGCTCGATGGCGTTGCGGGCGGTCTTGTAAGGTGTATCCCAGTTGCCGTAGATCACTTGACCGAAAGCGCCTTGCAGGCCGACACCGGTGTTGCGCGTGCCGTTACCAAAACCACCATTCTTGGTGGCACTGGCGGCGCCGTCACCATCAGCATCTACTTGTACTTCGTACTGATAGAAAGCCTTCATGCCGTCGCCCAGATCTTCGCCACCCTTGAGGCCGAAACGCGAGGCGTTGGTCTGCACGCGGTTGGCGCTGCCGGGGTTCTTCATGTCGTTGGTCACATGCTCGAAATTCAGGAATGCCTTGCCGTACAGGCTGACGTTGGAGTTGTCGGCGAATGCCGGTGCGGAAAATGCTGCAGCGATTGCCAGCGCGATCAGTTTCTTTTGCATCTTGAAGCTCCTTTAGTTTGGGTTGGTTGCGCCGACCGGAACGCCGATCTGCGGAATCAGATAAATTCCCCTGAGAGAGAATTCGGGACGCATTCTGCCGAAGAAAAAATCCAAACCCGACTTGTCACAAAAAATTCACACGACCGTCTCAAACCCGCTACAGCATTGGTTTTGTAACGTGATTGCAATCAAAATGAGTTATGGGAATGAGCATGACGGAGCGAGCAAAACTCGCGAGCTGCCCAAGGCGGCTGGGGGGAAATCAGGTCGCGAACTTTAACTTTGCTTCTTGCGACCGCCGCATAGGTCAATCCTTCGTGGGTCCACCGGCGCAGCCAGGGTTTGCCTCGCTGAATCAAAAGCACAAAAAAAGACCCCTCCCCCCAAAAGGGGAGAGTGGGATGGGGGAGGGGCAGAGGAAAACACTTACTGGGTGATACCGCACACATTGCGTGCCCGGTTGGAGGTTACTGCAGCCGGACTCACCCGAATCCGGCTGCCGTGGTCGCCAAACTTCTGGCTTCCTTCTTTGCCGTCATTCCGGCGCAGGCCGGAATCCAGTCCTTAAATAATTCCTTGCATCGCAAGGACAAACATCAAAGGCATATTCATTAAATTCGCTGGATTCCGGCCTGCGCCGGAATGACGGGCTACTTATTTCTTTGCAGCACCTTTCTCGGCCAACTTGCGCCAGGTCTCGATCACTGTGTCCGGGTTCAGCGACATGGTCTGTATGCCGGCCTCGACCAGCCACTGCGCGAAATCAAAATGGTCGGATGGGCCCTGTCCGCAAATACCGACGTATTTGTCCAAACGGTTACAGGTCGTGATCGCCATCTTCAGCAGCGCTTTCACGGCCGGGTCGCGTTCGTCGAAACGGTCCGCCACCAGACTGGAATCGCGGTCCAGACCGAGCGTGAGCTGGGTCAGGTCGTTGGAGCCGATGGAGAAGCCGTCGAAGTGTTGCAGGAACTCTTCCGCCAGCAATGCGTTGGACGGGATCTCGCACATCATGATGAGACGCAGACCTTTGTCGCCGCGCTTGAGGCCGTGCTTAGCCAGCATGGCAACGACTTCGCTCGCTTCTTTCACGGTGCGCACGAACGGGATCATCAATTCGATGTTGGTGTAGCCGAGCTTCTCGCGCGCACGTTTCATCGCGCGGCATTCCAGTTCAAAGCAATCGCTGAAGTTCGCCGCGACGTAACGGCCCGCACCGCGGAAGCCGATCATCGGGTTCTCTTCCATCGGCTCGTAGATGTCGCCGCCGATCAGCTTGCGGTATTCGTTCGACTTGAAATCGGACATGCGCACGATGACGGGCTTGGGCCAGAACGCGGCGGCCAGCGTGGAAACGCCTTCGGTGATCTTCTCGACGTAGAACTCTTCCGGGCTGGCGTAACCGGCCGAGCGCTGCAGCACGGCTTCGTGCAGTTTGGCGGGCAGCTTGTTGTGCTCCAGCACGGCCTTGGGGTGGATGCCGATGAGATTGTTGATGATGAATTCGAGGCGCGCCAGACCGACACCGGCCGACGGCAGTTGCGCGAACTCGAAAGCCAGCGTGGGATTGCCCACGTTGAGCATCAGTTTGACCGGAATGGGCGGCAGTTCTTCTTCGCTGTGCACAGCCACTTCAAAATTCAGCTTGCCGTGATAGACGTAGCCGGTGTCACCCTCGGCGCAGGAGGCGGTGACGGTCTCGCCGTCCTGCAGCGCGGTGGTGGCATGGCCGCAACCGACGATGGCGGGGATGCCCAGTTCGCGCGCGATGATGGCGGCATGGCAGGTACGCCCGCCGCGGTTGGTGATGATGGCGGCGGCCTTTTTCATCACCGGCTCCCAGTTCGGGTCGGTCATGTCGGTGACCAGCACATCGCCTTCCTGCACCTGATCCATCTCGGCGGTGCTGGCGACGATGCGCACGCGGCCGCTGCCGATCTTCTGGCCGATGGCGCGGCCTTCGACCAGCACGGTGCCGCGCTGGTGCAGGCGGAATTTCTCCGTACCGCCGCTGCCCGCGTTCGACTTCACCGTCTCGGGGCGCGCTTGCAGGATGTAGAGCTTGCCGTCGATGCCGTCCTTGCCCCACTCGATATCCATCGGACGTCCGTAGTGTTTCTCGATGGAGACGGCGTAGCGTGCCAGCTGCAGCACGTCTTCATCGCTGAGCGAGAAGCGCTGCTGGTCGGCGACCGGTACCGGCTCGATGCGGCAAGAGCGGCCGGCTGAACGCTGCTCGTCGAACACCATGCGTTGTTGTTTGGAACCCAGCGCGCGGCGGATGACGGCCGGGAAGCCTGCGGCCAGTTGCTGCTTGTGCACATAGAACTCGTCCGGGTTCACCGCGCCCTGCACCACCATCTCGCCCAGCCCCCAAGACGATGTGACGAACACCGCATCGCGGAAACCGGATTCGGTGTCCAGCGTGAACAGCACGCCGGACGCGCCCAGATCGGAACGCACCATGCGCTGCACACCGGCGGACAGAGCCACATCGGCGTGGGTGAAATCCTTGTGCACGCGGTAGGAGATCGCGCGGTCGTTGTACAGCGAGGCGAACACTTCGCGGATCGCGTGCAGGATGTTCTCGATGCCGTGGATGTTCAGGAAGGTCTCCTGCTGGCCGGCGAACGAAGCATCCGGCAGGTCTTCCGCCGTGGCGGAGGAACGCACCGCGAAACTGCCTTCGCCCTCAGCCACCAGCTTGGCGTAGTGGGTGCGAATCTCTTCTTCCAGGCGCTTGGGCAGCGGCGCCTCGACGATCCAGTTGCGGATCATGCGTCCGGCTTCGGCCAGCGCGGTGACATCCTCGATGTTCAGTTTGACCAGTGCCTGCTCGATGCGCTTGTCCAGCCCGTCATGCGCCAGGAAGTCGCGATACGCCTGCGCCGTGGTGGCGAAGCCGCCGGGCACATGGACGCCGGATGAACTCAGGTTGGAAATCATCTCGCCCAGCGATGCGTTCTTTCCGCCCACTTCCGGGATGTCTGCGATTCCCAGAGACTGGAAAGGAATGACGTACGGTTGCATGAACTTCTCCTGTTATGTTGAACTGCGCTTATACAAATCAATAAAACAAATGACCACGGACTGATCCGTGCCGATACTCAATGGGTGTGTTTCTCTCTCTTGCACTGATCCTCGCCGCACTTGTGATTGCCGCAACCGCAGCCTTCACCCTCTTCGCGCACGGCACCGAATTCCGGATATCGCGCGGCGAAGCGGCGGGCGGCGGCGCGTACCAGCAGCCAGCACCCCAGCAAAGCGAACACGATCAGTATCGTCTTGAGATAGTTCATTCCCCGCCTCCCATGCCGCCGAATCCCATGAAGGCCAGCGACAACAGCCCCGCCAAAATCAGCGACAGCGCCGTGCCCTGCACCAGGGTCGGCACGTTGGCCAGTTGCAGCCGCTCGCGCAGCGAGGCCATCAGCACCAGTGCCAGCGTGAATCCCAAGCCGCCGCCGAG
>DMCN01000056.1:479-15215 GCA_003445795.1 Gallionellaceae bacterium | reverse complement strand
GCGCCAGCGCATCGCCATCGCGCGTGCGCTGGCGGTGTCGCCGCAATTGCTGATTTGCGACGAGCCGACCTCGGCGCTGGATGTGTCGGTGCAGGCGCAGATACTGAATCTGCTGAAAGAACTGCAACAGGAATTGGGGCTGAGTTATCTCTTCATCACCCACAATCTCGCGGTGGTGGAATATCTCGCGCACGAGGTGTGCGTGATGTATCTGGGGCGTATCGTCGAGCGCGGTACGACGGAAGAGGTGATGCGTTCACCGAAGCATCCCTACACGCAGGCCTTGCTGTCGGCAGTGCCGCGCATCGACGGGGTGGGCAGGGAATATGTCAAATTGGAAGGCGATCTGCCGTCGCCGGCGAACCCGCCTGCGGGCTGCTATTTCGCGCCGCGCTGCGCACGCGCGATTGCAGCCTGCTCACGACGCTACCCGGACGCTAGCCGGATCAGCACGACGCATCAGGTGCATTGCCACCTGTACAACAAATAGATCAGTTCGATTGCCTGGAGTGGCTGGTGTCGTAAGCGACCTTCATACTGGCCGACTTCTTGCGGGTGTTGGTGCTCTTCTTCGATTTGGCCTTGGTCGCGGTTACGCTGCGCTTGCGTGCGACGGGGCGATTGGTGTCGGACAGGACGATGTTGAAATGCTGGCCGACGCGCAGGAATGTTCTGCCGTTGTTCGCTTCGCGCAGTTGTCGCTGGCTGACATGGAAGCGGCGCGCGATGGTAGAGATGGTGTCGCCACGGCGCACCGTATAGCGGACGGCGCCGTACATCTCGGCGACGGCGTTGGGATGCATGTTGAACGCGGCGAACTGGATCGCCGATTCCTCATCCTTGATCGGTACCAGCAGGGTCTGACCGTTGCTTTCCTGTGCGTATTTCGACAGGCCGTTGGCAGAGCGCAATTCGGATATCGACAAGCCGAAGTGGGCGGCGATCTGCTCGAAGCGCTCACCTTTCTTGCTTTCGTAGGGCTGCCAGGAAACCAGGCGCAGATTGGTCTTGGCCAGATTGCTGCGGAAGGTCTCGACCTTGTCTACCGGCAACAACAGCACCTCGGAGGAACCCTGCAGGATCACCGGACGGTTGTGGCTGGGATTGAGGGCGATGAATTCTTCCATCGGGATGTCGGCCAGTTCGGCGGCGATCTTCACATCCATGTGTTGATTGGCGGCGACGGCTTCGAAGTAAGGTGCATCGGGCACGTCGCTCAGAATCAGGCCGAAGCGTTCGGGGTCGCTGACGATGTTCTTCACGGCCAGCAGTTTCGGCACGTAGTTCTGGGTCTCGCGCGGCATCCTGAGATGCGAGTAATCGGTGGGTTTGCGCAGCTTGCGGTTCTTGGCCTGCGCGCGGGCGACGGCGTTCTCGCCCCAGTTGTAGGCGGCCAACGCCAGTTCCCAATCGCCGAACTGGTCATGCAGCTTTTGCAGGTAGTCCAGCGCGCCGTTGGTCGCGCCGATGATGTCGCGACGGCCATCGTGCCACCAGTTCTGCTCCATGCCGAAGTGTTTGCCGGTGGAAGGGATGAATTGCCAGATGCCGGAGGCGCTCGCCACCGAGTTGGCGCCGGGGTTGAAGGCGCTCTCGATCATCGGCAACAGCGCGATCTCCATCGGCATGCCGCGGCGTTCGACTTCCTCGACGATGTAGAACAGGTAACGGCGACCGCGCTCGGTCATGCGCAACACGTAGTCGGGATGGCTGGCATACCACTTCTCGTGGCGCTTGATCAGCGGGCTGTTCAGCTCGTTCATGCCGTAGCCGTTGCGGATGCGTTGCCACAGGTCGTCGGCTGCCGGTTCGGGCGCGACGATCATTGCTTCGCGTATCGGGGCGGGGGCTTGTGTTTCGGGTTCGGCTGTTGATTCGGCAGCGGGTGTCTGGATCGTCGCAGTTTGTTGCGGCGCGGCAGTTTCAGCGAGTGGTGCTTGAACGGCAGGCGCAGTCAATTCGGGAGTATTCAATGCCACGACCGTCTCGGCATGGGACGCCATGGCAACGGTGCAGCCGAGCACGGCGCTGAGAATGAGCAGAAGCGGTTTTTTGATGGACACTATTGGCAGCCGTCTTGATTGAAGTGTTGCGATGGTAGCGGAGGCAAGGGCTCGGGTCAACCTTGGATGTGTCATTCCAGTTTGATTATTGAAGGTTTTTTGTTACGGGAAGGGTGTTTTTTAGCCCGAAAAAAGGGGGAGCGTCGCCGCTCCCCCTTCGTCCTGCCGGAGATTCCGGCCAGTGCTTACTTGATGACTTCTTTCAGTTGCTCAAGGATCGCAGGATTCTCAAGAGTAGAAACGTCCTGAGTGATCTCTTCGCCCTTGGCGACGGCACGCAACAGACGACGCATGATCTTGCCGGAACGGGTCTTGGGCAGGTTGTCGCCGAAGCGGATCTCGTCGGGTTTGGCGATCGGTCCGATCTCCTTGCCCACCCAGTTGCGCAACTCATCAGCCAGTTTCTTGGCCGCTGCCGCATCGGCAGGACGTGCGCCTTTCAGCACCACGAACGCGACCACGGCTTCGCCCTTGATCTCGTGCGGTTTGCCGACAATGGCGGCTTCCGCGACCAGCGGGTTGGAGACCAGTGCAGATTCGATCTCCATGGTGCCGAGACGGTGACCGGAGACGTTCAGCACGTCGTCGATGCGGCCCATGATCCAGAAGTAGCCGTCTTCGTCGCGGTGAGCGGAGTCGCCGGCCAGATAGGCGCCGTGCATCTCTTCGGGGAAGTAGCCCTTCTTGTAACGCTCGGGATCGCCCCAGATGGTGCGGATCTGCGAGGGGAAAGGCTTTTTGATGACGAGGAAGCCGCCGTGCTGGTCATGCACCTCATCGCCTGCTTCGTTGACGATGGTGGCCATGATGCCGGGCAGCGGCAGGGTGCAGGTGCCGGGTTTGATCGGCATCGCGCCGGGCAGCGGGGCGATCATGTGGCAACCGGTCTCGGTCTGCCACCAGGTATCCACGATCGGGCAGCGTGCGCCGCCGACGGTGTTGTAGTACCACATCCATGCTTCCGGATTGATCGGCTCGCCCACTGAACCCAGCAGACGCAGCGAGGACAGGTCGTATTGTTTTGGCAGGTCGCCGCCGAGCTTGATCAGCGAGCGGATCGCGGTGGGTGCGGTGTAGAAGGTGGTGACCTTGTGGTCCTGGATCATCTTCCAGAAACGGCCCGCGTCCGGATAGGTCGGCACGCCTTCGAAGATGACCTGGGTCGCGCCCATGGCCAGCGGGCCGTAGGCGACATAGCTGTGGCCGGTGATCCAGCCGACGTCGGCCGTGCACCAGAACACGTCGGAATCCTTGTAGTCGAACACCCATTTCAGCGAGACCATCGCACCCAGCAGGTAGCCGCCGGTGGAGTGCTGCACGCCCTTGGGTTTGCCGGTGGAGCCGGAGGTGTAGAGAATGAACAGCGGATGTTCCGCACCCACCCATTCCGGTTCGCAGGTGCTGGCCTGTCCGGCGATGACGTCGTGCCACCAGACATTGTTCTTGTGCCACTGCACTTCGCCCTTGGTGCGCTGGTAGACGATGACGCTATGCACGCCCTCGCAGCCGCCCATGGTCAGTGCCTCGTCAACGGCGGGCTTGAGCGCCATCGCTTTGCCGCCGCGGAACTGGCCGTCGGAAGTGATGACCGCTACAGCTTGCGCGTCGGTGATGCGCTCGTGCAGGCTCTTGGAGGAGAAGCCGCCGAACACGACGGAGTGGATCGCGCCGATACGGGCGCAGCCTTGCATGGCAACCACGGCTTCCACACTCATCGGCATGTAGATGATCACGCGGTCGCCCTTTTTGATGCCACGTGACTTCAAGCCGTTGGCAAACTCGCACACACGGGCGTGAAGATCCTTGTAGCTGATCCTGGTGACTTTGCCATCGTCCGCTTCGAAGATGATGGCGGTCTTGTCGCCCTGCTTGGCCAGATGCTTGTCCAGGCAGTTGTAGGAGACGTTCAGTTCGCCGTCCTCGAACCACTTGTAGAACGGGGCGTTGCTGTCGTCCAGCGTCTTGGTGAAGGGCTTGTGCCAGAGCACGGTCTCGCGGGCGAGGTTGGCCCAGTAGCCGGCGTAATCCTTGTTGGCAGCGTCGACCATCGCCTGGTAAGCGGCCATGCCGGAGACGTTGGCCTGCTTCACAAAGGCATCGGATGGCGCAAATACGCGCTTTTCGTTCAAGACCGACTGGATATCTGACATGCTTTTCTCCTGAGAAAGTTGTTATTGGGGCTGATTCACATTCCTGTGATCTGTTTCAAATCGAACCCCCATTTTACGGGGTCTTCGGCACTGACGATACTCTCCTGCGATTTGCTCAGGTTGATCAGTTCAGGCATGAAGGGTTCGTTGGATTTGGTTGAGAAGAAGGCCTTTACAACAGGCGTGAGCAGGCTCTTCTCAGTCTGCTCTATGACTATAGCCAGTCTACCTGACTTGAGCCTTACTAAAGTGCCGGAGGGGTAGATGCCGATGGTCTTGACGAAGGCCTGGAACACCCTCTCGTCGAAGTGTCCGTTGCGCCATTCCGCCATCTTGCGGATGGTCTCGGCCGGCTCCCAGCCGTTCTTGTAGCAACGGTTCGAGGTGAGTGCGTCGTAGACATCGCACACCGCGCCCATACGGGAGAATAAAGTCAGATTCTCTCCGGAGATGCGCTCGGGATAACCCGTGCCGTCCACGCGTTCATGGTGGTGCAGGCAGACATCCAGCGCGGTCTCTGTGATCTCGGGCGAACCCTTTAGCAGTTCCCAGCCCTTGCGCGGGTGTTCCTTGATGATGTTGAACTCTTCGTCGGTCAGTTTGCCGGGTTTGTTCAGCACCTCGTCGTCTATCATCATCTTGCCGACGTCGTGCAGCAGTCCGGCAAGGCCGGCCTCCTTGAGGTCGTTGCCGGTCAGGCCGAGTTGTTTGCCCAATGCGATCATCAGCGCGCATACGGCGACCGAGTGCATATAGGTGTAATCGTCCTTGGTCTTGAGCCGGGACAGGTTGAGGAAGGCCTCCGGATTGCGCGTGATGGACTCGCTGATCTCCTCCACCAGAGGGGCTGCATCGCTGACCTTGATGGCATTGCCCATGCGCACTTCCTGGAACATGGAAGTGACCGCCGCCTTGCTCTTGGCCTGCAGTTTCCGGGCTCGTTCGAGTTCTTCGTGGATGGGAATGCGCGGTTCGCGCAAAGGTTCCTTGGCGATGGCTTTCAGTTCATCCTCGACCTTTTTGCTCGCTTCCGCTGGGGTGGATAGCACCGCTTCGGCCCCGATGTCCATGCCTTTGTCGGTGTCGATCCAGACCTCCTGCACGCCGCAGGTCTTCAGTGTCTTCAGGTCTTCGTTCTCTTCGAGCAGGAAGGCTTTCTTCCAGAACGGATGGTCCATCCAGCTGCCGCATATCTCGTGGACGAACATTCCTGCCCGCACATCGCTAACACGTATCTTTTTCAGCATGGTCGAACCGGAAGGGAGGACTGTTTATTGAGAACCGGATTGTAACGCAGTCGGCTGGGTTTCAGCCGAAACGGACCTTCAGAACCAGCACCATTCCGGCCAGTACCAGAGTGATGCAGTTGGCGATGATGACGGGCCAGGCGCCGAGCAGGATGCCGTAGACCAGCCACAGCGCCACGCCGCCGGTGAACAGCGCATACATGCTCAGCGAGATGTCTTTGGTGTGGCGCGTCTTCAGCACGCGCCACACCTGGGGGATGAACGAGCAGGTGGTGAGGGTGGCGGCAATGCCGCCTATCCATTCCTGCATGTCGGACATCAGTGCACCCCGTGCCGGTCTGGGCCGGTCTGCCACAGTTGATGGGCATCGAGCAGCAGGCGATAACGCGCTTCGTTGGCATCCAGCCGGGCCAGGTTTTCCGCTAAAGCGGACTCGAGACCCAGGCGGCGCGCGGTGAGTGTTTCGAACAGGCTGCTTTCGCCCAGACTGTAGGCGCGGGTGACCAGTTCGGCATTCTGGCGGATGCTGTCGGCGGCCTCTTTCGCCTGTTGCCATATCTGGTAACTATGGATCGCCTGCGTATGGGCGGCGTAGATGTCGGCATCCAGGCGGCGTTGTACCGCGTTCTCGCGGTGGCCCGCGATCTCTGCCTGCTGTTCCGCATTCTCGGCATGTGTGCCGCGCAGTCCGAAAGAGAGCGGGATGGAAAGATAGACACCGGCCACCTTTTCGCTGCCGGCCAGTTCGTTCGAGTAGCGCACGCCGATGGTGGGATCGGGGATGCGTTCGGCGCGGCTGCGTTCGGCCAGCATCTGCTGGAAGCGCCGTTCGGAGCGCACCATCTCCAATTCGTGGTTGTGGTCGAGGATCAATCTTTTCCAGTAATCGAGATTTCCGCTGATCGGACTGGGTTCCGAAGAGGCGGGCTGCGCCGGCAGGATGATGGCGGGGAATTGGCGCGTCAACTCGTTGCCGGCCAACTCCGCACGCATCCTGGCCTGTTGCAGCGATACGTTTGCTTGTGCGACAGCCGCGTTGGCCTGGCTCAATTCCATACGCGGCGCGTCACCCGCCTTGAGGCGTTTTTCGGTGGTCAAAGCCTGTTGTTTTAAGATGTCCACCTGCTGCTGCCATTGCAGCACCTGCATCTGTTCGCGCTGCCAGTTGAACCACAGTTGCAACAGCGTGCGTCCGGATTCATGGCGTGCATCGCCCAATGCATGCGTGGCGCGGATGACGCCCTCGGCGCCGATGTCGTCATCGAGCAGCACTTTGTTGATGAGGCGCAGGGGACGTTCAATGGCGACATCCCATTCTTTTATCTTCTGCCCGGGTACAGCGGTGCGCCGCTGTGCGGTACCGGCGCGCACGTTGAACTCGTAATTGCCGCTTTCCCAGCGGCGCTGGTTGGTCTGCTCGATACGGATGCCGGTCTCCGCATTCAACACATCGATATGGCTGTCCAGCGCAGTATCGACCAGGCTGTGCGGCGGCAGGTCGGGATAGTCTGCGGCAAATGCGGGGCAGACGCACAGGGTCAGGGACAACAGGATGGAGATACGCTTGCTCATGCCAGCCTCCCGAATTCGATGACCGGCGTGAGCCAGTAGGCGATCTCGGTGTTGGGGTCGGATTCCTTGAGATGCGCGATCAGCGCATGGGCATCGTCCAGGTTCATCACACTGAGAAGTTGCACCCGCTGCGAGCGGCCGCGCACCTGTTCCATCATGCTGGGCAGCAATTCTTTCTGGCTGCCGCCCTCGACGCGCGTGATGGTGAAACCGCGCACCCAGTCCGGATGCTGCAACAGGTGATCGACCATGCGCTCTTCCAGCGACTTGTGGCAGACCAGGGTCAGACAACAGTTCAATTCTTTCATACATGTCCTCTCACAGCTTCGATGCCGAAGCGGCGGTAAAGTATGGGTAGCATGATCAGTGTCAGCGCGGTGGAACTGATCAGGCCGCCGATGACCACGATGGCCAGCGGCTTCTGGATCTCGGAGCCGGGGCCGCTGGCGAACAGCAACGGCAGCAGACCGAACAGGGTGATGCTGGCGGTCATCAGTACCGGTCGTAGACGGCGTTTGGCGCCCTCGGTGATCACGCGGGTGATCTCCATGCCTTCGTTATGCAACTGGTTGAAGTAGGTCACCATCACTACGCCGTTCAGCACCGCGATACCGAGCAGGGCGATGAAACCGACCGAGGCTGGAACGGAGAGATACTCGCCGCTGATCCACAGCGCGAACACGCCGCCGATGAGTGCGAACGGGATGTTGGTGAGTACCAGGCCGGCCTGGCGTACCGAGCCGAAGGTGGCGAACAGCAGCAGAAAGATCAGACCGAGTGCGATCGGAACCACCACCGCCAGGCGTGCGGCGGCGCGTTGCTGGTTCTCGAACTGGCCGCCCCAGGTGATGAGGTAGCCTTCCGGCAACTGGATCTGCGCGGCGGCGGCGGCCTTGGCTTCATCCACGAATCCGACCAGGTCGCGACCGCGTACATTGCTCTGGATCACCACCATGCGCTGGCCGTTCTCGCGGTCGACCTTGACCGGACCGTCGGCGCGTTCCAGTCGGGCGACGACCGAGAGCGGCACGTTCTGTCCGTTCGCCAGCGGCAGAGTGAGCGCGGCGAACAGGGCGGGCGATTGCTGTACTTCGGCATCGCCGCGCAGCAGCAGCGGGGTGCGGCGTCCTTCCTCGATCACTGTGCCCAGCAGGCGGCCCTCCACCTGGGTGCGCAGCGAGTTGCTGATGTCGTCCACGCTCAATCCCAGACGGCCTGCGGCGAGGCGGTCGATGATCACGCGGTAATATTGCACACCGTTGTTCTTCACGGTGTAGGCGTCCTCGCTGCCTTCGATACCTTCGATGACGGCCACCATATGTTCCGACAGTTCGCTCAGTTTGGCGATATCGGTACCGAAGATCTTGATGGCGACGTCGCCGCGCGAACCGGTGAGCATCTCGGAGACGCGCATGGCGATAGGCTGCGTGAAGCTGTATTCCAGCCCGGGAAAATCGCCCATCACTTTGCGGATTTCCTCGATGATCGCGTTCTTGTCCTGGGAGCGCCATTCTTCCTGCGGCTTGAGCACGAGGAAGTTGTCGGTCTCGTTCAATCCCATCGGGTCGAGACCTAATTCATCCGCGCCGGCGCGCGAGACGATGCTCTTTATCTCGGGAACGGACTTGAGGATGGCGGCCTGTACACGCTGGTCGATGTCGGCAGTCTGGGCCAGATTGATCGAGGGCAGCTTGGCGGTCTGCATGATGATGTCGCCCTCGTCCATCTCGGGCATGAAGGTCTTGCCGATGAAGCTGTACACGACAACGGTGACCAGCAGCATGCCAATGGCGCTTCCCAGTACCTTGCGTTCGTTGACCAGCGCCTTGGCAAGCAGCGGTGTGTACAGGGCCAGCGCCTTGCGCACCAACCAGGGGTCGTCGTGGCTGGCCGTCTTCAGCATGTAGGAAGCCAGCATGGGAATGACGGTGAGCGAGAGCAGCAGCGATCCGGCCAGCGCGAACACGATAGTGAGCGCGACCGGAATGAAAAGTTTGCCTTCCAGGCCCTGCAGCGTCATCAGCGGCAGGAACACNNGAACACGATGATGATGATGGCGACCCCGGCGGCAACCGGTGTGATGACTTCTTTCACCGCGCGGTAGATGACATGCAGGTGCGGGATGTGCTGTCGCCTGTCGCCGAGGTGGCTGATGATGTTTTCCACCACCACCACGGCGCCGTCCACCAGCATACCGAGCGCGATGGCCAGACCGCCCAGACTCATCAGGTTGGCCGACATGCCGAATTTCTGCATCATGATGAAGGTGATGAGCACCGCGAGCGGCAGCGTCAGCGCGACCACCAGCGCGGCACGCAGATTGCCGAGGAACAGCACCAACAGGATGACCACCAGCACGATGGCCTCGGCGAGCGCTTTGGTGACGGTGCCAACGGCACGCTTCACCAGACTGCCGCGATCATAGAAGACCTTGGTCGACACGCCCTGCGGCAGGGTGGGGGCGAGTTCGGCGAGTTTCTTGTGTACGCCGTCCACCACCTTCTGCGCATTGGCGCCGCGCAAACCCAGCACCAAGCCTTCGACCGCCTCGTGCTTTCCATCCATCGTCACGACGCCGTAGCGTGTCAGGCTGCCGATACGCACCTGGGCGATGTCGCTCACGCGGATCGGATTGTTGCCCGGGCTGGCGACGACGATGTTGCCCACGTCCTGCAAGGTCTTGATGCTGCCTTCGGCGCGAACCAGCAGAGATTCGTCGCCGTCGCTCAGACGACCGGCGCCGTCGTTGCGGTTGTTGGCTTCCAGCGCATCCTGCAATTGCTGCATGGAAAGTCCGCGTGCGGCGAGCGCGGTGTGATCGGGCACGACCTCGAAACTGCGCGCCAGTCCGCCGAGTGAATTGACATCGGCCACGCCGGGTAGGGTGCGCAAGGCCGGGCGTATCGTCCAGTCCAGTATCGTGCGGCGCTGTTCCAGCGAGATGTTTTCTCCTTCCACGGTGAACATGAACATCTCGCCCAGCGGGGTGGTGATCGGTGCAAGACCGCCGCTGGCGCCGCCTGGCAGGTCGCGCATCGCGTTGTTCAGACGTTCGGCGACTTGCTGGCGCGCCCAGTAGATGTCGGTGCCATCGTTGAAGTCGATGGTGATGTCGGCGATGGCGTATTTGGAGATGGAGCGCAGCATGCGCTGGTTGGCGATGCCCAGCATCTCCAGTTCGATGGGAGTGACAATGCGGGCTTCGACTTCTTCCGGCGTCATGCCGGGTGCCTTCATGATGATCTTCACCTGGGTGGAAGAGACGTCGGGGAAAGCGTCGATGGGCAGTTCGCGGAACGAGGCGATGCCGGCACCGATCAGAAGCAGCGTGAGCACGGAGACCAGCAGGCGCTGGGTCAGCGCGAATTCAACCAGTTTGGATAACATCATTCGCCCCCGATGCCCATCAGGCTCGCCTTGAGCGCAGAGATGCCGCGCACCGCGATCTTTTCATCCCCTTTGAATTTGCCGCTCACCGTGCTGTTGCTGGTCCCTTCATGCAGCACCGTCACGGTCTCGCTACGGAATCCCTTGGCGGTCTGGATGAAGATCACCACCTTGCCGCCGATGCGCGCCAGAGCGTCATTGGGGACATTCCACTGGTTCAGTGCCTCGCCCGATGTTCCGATGGAGACCTCCACGAATTGACCCGGGCGCAGATTGGCCGCGCCTTCCTTGATCAGCGCGCGCAGCAGGACGGTCTGATTGTCGCCGGAGAGACTGCGGCCGATGGCGGTGAGTTTTCCTTTTGCCGCGTAAGCGGGAACGCTGACCGGCGCGCCGATCTTGAGTCCCCGCGTGCTGGCGAGCGTGGCTTGTATCTCGAGTGCCAATGGCTCCAGTCTGGCGACCTTGAACATGGGGATGGCCGCTTCGAACCGTTGTCCGGAGCTGGCCGTCTTTTCCAGCACGACGCCGTCGATGGGCGAAGTGATGGCAAGCTGGCTGCTGAGCGTGTTGTCCGACTGCAAACGTGCGACGTCGGCGTCCGCCATGCNNGGCATGCGCTTCGCGGTATTGGCTCTGCGTCGCGCGCAGGCGGCTCTCGGAGATGATGCCGTCCTTCCACAATTGTTCATCGCGCGCCAGATTCTCTTTGGCGAGTTGTTCCTGGGTAGATGACTGCAACAATCCGCGCTGGGCTTCGGCGAGCGCCGGGCTTTGCAGTGTGGCCAGCTTTTGGCCTTTCTTCACCGGATCGCCGACGCCAACCAGCGTTTGTTCGACCATGCCGGCCAGAGGTGTGCTGATGGTGAAGAGCTGGTTGCCCGGGATAACGACCTGCGCGGGCATGCCGGCGAATTCGCCTTGTTGTCTTGGCGGCAGCGGGGCGCTGACGATGCCCAATGTCTGCAGCTGAGTCGCGCTAAGCGTGAGCTCCTGTGCGTGTGACGGGAGTGCCAGCATCAGGCACAGAAAGGACAGATGAAACCTATTCATTGATACATCCTCCGGAACGATGCGAACACCATTCGAGTTATCTAATCATTGTACTGACCAAATCGGGGAAATGGTCGGGAGTTATTGGAAGATACAGGGGCCGATTCAGGCGGGCGGTGCTTGCGGGTGCGGCCGGTGGTGGGCGAAGGCGACGTGGGAGTGCGATTCGTATTCATTCGATACATGGGTCGTATCGTTTGATGCGAGGGTGCGCAAGGTGGTGGCGGGGGCGGCGGGCAAGGCGGCTGCATCGTCGCGTTGGTATTCCTGCTGCAGATCGATGGCCGGCGACTCATGCGATTCGATATGGCAATGTGCGAGACCAAGATACGGAAGAGGGTGCGGGACTTCGCTCGTATGGATGCTCGCTTTGCCCTGAACGCCGTCCACGTGGGCGTGCGCGAAGGGCGCAACGAATTGCGTCAACGCAAACAACAAGAGCGCGAATATGTGGAGCGGTCGTTTCATGGATGCTTCATTTTAGCATGGACTGATTGGTATGCCGTGTGCGGCGCGGCTACTCCGAGTGGTCACAGGCCGTTAAGTTCCGCAGTCACTGCGAATTGAGTGGATATGGGCTTGCATGGAACAGGGGGATTTGTAACGGAACGCGTGCTGCTGCCGACCCGCCTGCAGCAGACTTATTTGATCTGACCGCGTTCGATGCTGATGCCGACCTGCTTGCAGTTACGGATCGCCTGCAGCTTGGCGACACTGACTTTCACCCAGGGCGCGTTGAAGTCCTTGAGGATGATCTGGGCGATATGTTCGGCCAGCGTTTCCAGCAGGGAGAAATGCCCGTCGCTGAGTACGGTCTGGATATGCTGAGCGACCTGGGCGTAGTCCAGCGCGTCATTGATGTCGTCGCTCTGGCAGGCGCGGCTGTTGGGTAGGGCGATATCGAGATCGAGTTGCAAAGTCTGCGGCACGCGCTTTTCCCACTCGTAGATGCCGATGAGTGTGACGACCTTGAGTTCGCGCAGAAAGATGATGTCCATAAGGTGTGAAGCCGGTTGTTTGGTGACTGTGGCGCATTCAAGTAAAATCCGCCGCTCGGCATTTTAAGGTATTACAGATGATCACCCTAATTTTTGTTGTATGCGCCTACCTGATCGGTTCGGTTTCTTTTGCGGTATTGATGAGCAAGGCGTTCGGACTGGCCGACCCGCGTTCCTACGGTTCCGGCAATCCCGGCGCGACCAATGTGCTGCGCAGCGGCAAGAAGGCGGCCGCTGCGCTGACCCTGCTGGGCGACGCGGCGAAAGGGTGGTTGGCGGTGTTTCTGGCGATCCGTTTCGCACCGCACGATGGCGAGGGGCTGATGATCGTGGCGCTGGTCTCCATCGCCGTTTTCCTCGGCCATGTATTCCCGGTCTTCCTGAAATTCAAAGGCGGCAAAGGCGTGGCGACCGCGCTGGGCGTGTTGCTGGCATTGAGCGTCTGGATGGGGCTGGCCGTGCTGGCGACCTGGTTGCTGGTCGCGGTGGCGTTCCGCTATTCCTCGCTGGCGGCACTGGCCGCGTCTATCGCTGCTCCTGTATATGCCATGCTGGTCCACTTGCGTCCGGAACTGGTGTTCGCGACTGCGATCATGTCGATGCTGCTGATCTGGCGGCACAAGAGCAACATCCAGAATCTGCTGACGGGAAAAGAAAGCAAGATCGGCGGCAAGAAGTCCGGAGCTCAGTCGGCGTAGTTCAGTTCGCGCAGGTCCCAGCGCGGCTTGACGTTGAAGCGATAGCCGGGCTGCGCGGCTTGTTGTTGCAAGCGCATCGCGCCGGCGAAGGCAATCATCGCGCCGTTGTCGGTGCAGAATTCCAGATCGGGATAGAACACCTTGCCGCCGCGCTTGCCGATCTTTTCGCTCAGGCGGCTGCGCAACAGCCGATTTGCCCCCACGCCGCCCGCCACGACCAATTGATCCAGTCCGGTCTGCCCGAGTGCGGACAGTGCCTTGGTCGCCAACACATCCACGATGGCTTCCTGCGCCGCATGGGCGATGTCGGCGCGGGTCTGGTCGGTTAACTCATGCTGTTGCGCGAGAGTGAGCACGGCCGTCTTCAAGCCGCTGAAGCTGAAATCGAGGTCGCCGCTGTGCAGCATAGGGCGCGGCAGCTTAAAACGTCCGGGAGTGCCGTTCTGTGCCAGTTTTGCCAGCAGTGCTCCTCCCGGGTAATCCAGCCCCAATATCTTCGCGCTCTTGTCGAACGCCTCTCCCGCCGCATCGTCGACCGACTCTCCCAGCAGGGTGTAACGTCCAACGCCATCCACTTGCATCAGTTGTGTGTGCCCCCCCGATACCAATAATGCGACGAACGGGAATTCCGGCGCGGGCCTGGAGAGCAGCGGGGATAGCAGGTGACCTTCCAGGTGGTGCACGCCTATGGTGGGGATATCGAGGGTGTATGCCAGCGCGCAGGCGACACTCGCGCCGACCAGTAATGCGCCGGAGAGCCCTGGGCCCTGCGTGTAGGCGATGGCGTCGACATCCTTGAGCGAACAATCGGCTTTCTGCAAAACGCTGCGGATCAGCGGCAATGCGTAGCGCACGTGGTCGCGCGAGGCGAGTTCGGGCACGACGCCGCCATACTCATTATGTAGTGCGATCTGCGAATGCAGCGTGTGCGCCAGCAGGCCGCGCTCGCTGTGATACAGCGCGATGCCGGTTTCGTCACAGGATGATTCGACGCCCAATATCAATTTCACGATGCGCATTCCACTGTGGATTTTCGAGGAGAGCATTGTACGTTTCGGGCGC
This sequence comes from Gallionellaceae bacterium, assembly GCA_003445795.1. Lineage (GTDB taxonomy): Bacteria > Pseudomonadota > Gammaproteobacteria > Burkholderiales > Gallionellaceae > Sideroxyarcus. The sequence goes on along the minus strand of DMCN01000056.1, from coordinate 985 downwards.
ACTGCACAGGGAGATCACAGGAATGTGAAATATATTTTACAAAACGCTTGACGCTAAGTTCGCCATCTATATAATGCGCACCTCTTCGCCGCTGAGGCAGCGAAAAAAGTTTCAGACCAGCTCTTTAAAAGATAGAAGAAACAACCGATTAGTGTGGGTGCTTGTGCTTGGGCAGACGAGATCACTTAGGTGATTGAGTCGAACTCAAGACATAAAAGAAGTACCTCACACTTATCGAAGATATGAAAGTAAATTCGCTTTGAGTGAGATCTGCTGGTCCGCAAGGATTGGCAAAAAATTGCATAGGTATTGAACTGAAGAGTTTGATCCTGGCTCAGATTGAACGCTGGCGGCATGCTTTACACATGCAAGTCGAACGGCAGCATGGGTGCTTGCACCTGATGGCGAGTGGCGAACGGGTGAGTAACATATCGGAACATATCCGGAAGTGGGGGATAACGTAGCGAAAGTTACGCTAATACCGCATATGCCCTGAGGGGGAAAGG
>DMCN01000056.1:0-470 GCA_003445795.1 Gallionellaceae bacterium | reverse complement strand
TACGGGAGGCAGCAGTGGGGAATTTTGGACAATGGGCGCAAGCCTGATCCAGCCATGCCGCGTGAGTGAAGAAGGCCTTCGGGTTGTAAAGCTCTTTCAGCCGGAAAGAAATCGCACTGAATAATACTTGGTGTGGATGACGGTACCGGAAGAAGAAGCACCGGCTAACTACGTGCCAGCAGCCGCGGTAATACGTAGGGTGCGAGCGTTAATCGGAATTACTGGGCGTAAAGCGTGCGCAGGCGGTTTTGTAAGACAGACGTGAAATCCCCGGGCTTAACCTGGGAACTGCGTTTGTGACTGCAAGGCTAGAGTATGGCAGAGGGGGGTAGAATTCCACGTGTAGCAGTGAAATGCGTAGAGATGTGGAGGAATACCGATGGCGAAGGCAGCCCCCTGGGTCAATACTGACGCTCATGCACGAAAGCGTGGGGAGCAAACAGGCTTAGATACCCTGGTAGTCCACGCCG
>DMCN01000003.1 GCA_003445795.1 Gallionellaceae bacterium | reverse complement strand
TCTCATTTGAATGATACTTACCTTTCCGACACCTCCAGTTTGCTTGCTGCTCTGGATCCGCGTCGCTTCATCACTGTTGCAACCAACATGCCAAACGCGCAGAGACTGTCGTGAGGTTCCGCGATAGGTGCGATTCACCGTGTTTTACCGGGAGAATTCTTGGTTTAGTGCGATCACCCGACGGATGCCGGCTTGCAACGCGTGCAGTGCCGCCATGCAGATGCCATTCCTCTGCATTGCAGCAATGTTCAGGGCACGAGCATGACGCCAACGCGGAGTGGCTTTGGGAAACCGGGGAAAAGCGATACAGGACGACTTGCAGCGGAAACACGCGTGAGATTCGCGGAGTTCCCTGGAAAAAGGAAGGGACAGGAGCAACGCCACTCGAACCCACAAATCGTTCCGGCACCAAACAAGTGTGAGCTTACGGGGAGAACCAACACTCCCGATCCTCCCGCCAAAGGCCGTGGCATCACGCAATCATGGTTACGGAGCTTTGAACGCCCCTATGTCCCAACCCTGGGTCGGAGACCGTTGAAACTTGTCTTTGTCGAGCGTAAACCGGTGACTGAGATTGGTCCCAGCGTTGATGCATGACGAATTGCCGGTTAGATGCAGATTGTTGCGGCTGCTATTCACACCCACGCCTTGGCTGATATCCGCGTATTTTGGATCAGCAACCATGCCGTGCGTTTCCCAGCTCCACTTGCTTCTCGCGTCCGCGAGCGTTGCATAACCCTGAGGACCGCGCATCATGATCAACTGGTCCGCGCGAGGAGTGTAGTAGCAGTTGTAATCCACCACCTTCGGAGCGCTGTTCGTGTCAAAAACCACCACCGAAAAAGCCGCATCGCCCACGGCTTTGCAAAAGGCGTTGTTCAGAATCGTGATGTTGCCATCGCCGACGTTGCATCCACCCGTGACCGTCCTGAGGAGGACGGCGTATCGCCCGTCATAGAACGAGTTGTTGCAGATCTCAAAGTTGATGGGGGTGTCTCCGTGCCCCGGTATCGGCCCATCCTGGATATAGATGGCCCCGCACCCATGCAGTGAGTTGACAAACACGTTGTTGTAAATCTGGACGTTGCCGCCCATGCCGGTCGAGAAGATCATCGCAGTTCCCCCGCCCTGCGTGGCGTCCTGGTAAAAGTGGTTCGAGTGCAGCCGGATGGTGCCATACGTTCGGTTGCGGTAGTCGGAAACGCCCAGAATGATCCCATCCGTATGCGGACAAACGCCCGCCCCCTGCCAGACGCCGCTGTCAAACTCCGTGAAGTCATGCAACCGGCAGTGACTCACCGTGATGTCGTCCAGCGTTGTGTTGTCGGCGCTCGTTGAGATCTCGACCAGCCAGCGCATGTGGTTGTGAAAGTCGCACTCTGTAATGAGCACCCGCCGCGCAGCCTTGTTTTGCCCGACCTGCCCCGGCGACACGCGGATTCCCTTTTCCATCCGGGTAAATTCGCAATTGGCGACCGTCAGGCCATCCACTCCGAACGCGTAAATGCCAAAACCACCGAGACCGATTTCGTAAGACGCGGGCCGGCTATTCGCCCAGACGCCCAGCTCGTGGAAGTAACAGTCGCGCACCTCCACGTTCGTGGCGTCGCGCAAATACACTCCGTAGCCGGGGCTATAGGGAAGCGGCTGGTTGCTGTAATTCTGGAGATTAGCCACGCCACCGAGGTGCAAGACTTCAAAACTACGAATAACAACATGGCTCACGCTGCTGTCGGTCACAAAACCGTAACGACGCGCGTCCTGGTTCAAATACTCTCCATCAATCACCGCTTTGCCCGTGCCCCAATTGCCTGACGAGTTGCCGTTGTAAGTGATCGGCATGGCCGTAGTGCCATTAAACACCAGATGAATCGTGCCGCAATAATGAGCGCCTCCCTTGAATGTGACCACGTCACCTGCGCTCAACGGCGTCGAACGTGGAATCCCCGTGGCGTTTGCATCGCCGGGGCAATGTTTCCAGGCGCTGGTTGTGGACAGTCCGTTGTTGGTGTCGGCGCCGCTCTCGAAATCAACGTAATAGCCATGATTCCCGACAACAACGGGAGGCGTGGTCGCAGGCGTGGTAGTGTCGGTGGCAGAACCAATGGGCGCGGGGCCGGGACCGGGACCGGGGCCGGGAGCAGGCACGGGCTGGGAACCGGGGTCATCACAAGCGCCAAAACACAGAGCAAACAATGAGACCAAGTAAGCCGCACTCCTGAATGGTTTCATGCCCTTCATACTCTCAGCAAATCGAACACCAAACAAGGCAGGACACGAACTCGATTCAGTCCAGCAGCCAAGGATTGCCCGACTGGTTCTGTGAAAAAGTGGCGGGAGCGACGGGACTCNNAGGCAAGCGCTCTAACCAGCTGAGCTACGCCCCCGCCAAGGGAAAGCGTCCTGTGAGCGTATTCAGCCAAATTGCGAAGTCAACTGGAAACCTGAGCGTAACTCTGATAAGAATCTGTGCTTTATGAACCGGCTCAAAGCCATCAATCAACCGCAACGGATCGTCGTGAAGATCGGCACCGGCTTGCTGACCAACGCCGGGCGCCAGCTTGACCTCGCTCGCGTGTCCGCCCTCGCCGACCAACTCGCTGCGTTGCGTCGCAACTCCATCGAGGTCGCCGTTGTCTCTTCCGGCGCCATCGGCGCGGGCATGGGCGAACTGGGCATGACGGCGCGCCCCACGTCGCTGCCGGAGCTTCAGGCCTGCGCCGCCATCGGCCAGAGCAAATTGATGTCCCTCTATGCCGAAGCATTCCGCCGCCACGGCCTCCATGTCGCCCAGATTCTGCTCACGCACGCCGATCTCAGCGACCGCGTTCGCCATCTCAACGCGCGCAACACCATTGACACGTTGCTGGCGCGTGGCGTCGTGCCGATCATCAACGAGAACGACACCGTCGTCACCGATGAAATCAAATTCGGCGACAACGACACGCTGGGCGCGCTGGTCGCCAATCTGATCGAGGCCGATGCCTTCGTCATCCTCACCGATCAGGACGGCCTCTACACTGCCGACCCACGCAAGGATGCGAGTGCCTCACTCATCAGCGAAGCTCAGGCTGGCGATGAAAAACTGGAATTGATGGCAGGAGGTGCCGGTAGCCACATCGGCCGCGGCGGTATGATCACCAAAGTGCTGGCCGCCAAGCGCGCCGCCCGCAGCGGTGCACACACCGTCATCGCCTCCGGCCACGAACGCGACGTGCTGCCGCGCCTGCTGCAGGGCGAATCCATCGGCACCCTGCTCACCGCCAGCGCGCTGTCACTGGATGCTCGCAAACAATGGCTGGCCGACCACCTGCAAGTGAGTGGCAAGGTTTCTCTGGATGCGGGTGCGGTGCGCGTACTGCGCAATGAAGGCAAAAGCCTGCTGTCGATCGGCGTCACGCAGGTCAGCGGAGAATTCCAGCGCGGTGCCGTCGTCGCCGTTCTCGATACCGAAGGTCGCGACATTGCGCGCGGACTGGTGAACTACAACGCGGATGAAGCGCGCCGAATCGCGGGCAAGGCCAGCGGCGAGATCGAGAATATCCTCGGTTACGTAGACGAACCGGAACTCATTCACAGGGACAACTTGGTCTTGCTGTGAAACACAGTAAGACCAAGTCGCGGCATCACTTTTCCGTCAGGAACCGCGCAACCCTCTCGGCATCGAACGGCCACCCCAACTCTGCTCTGCTATCCAGCCGTTTCAACACCGGTATCCGGATACCGTAGTTCTCCAGCAATCCGGCATCCGACGTTATGTCGATATATTCGGCAACGATGCCAAGCTCACGCAAGACAACTTCCGCCTCATCGCACAGATGACAGGATTCCTTCCCGTACAGAACCAGTCGCATCGGCCTAGGCCTTTTCGTACCAGCCCTGGCTGCGTTTCACCAGATACACCACGCTCAACATCACCGGCACCTCGATCAGCACGCCCACCACGGTGGCCAGTGCCGCGCCCGACTCGAAGCCGAACAGACTGATGGCAGCGGCTACAGCCAGCTCGAAGAAATTGGACGCACCGATCAATGCCGAAGGCCCGGCCACGCAATGCGCCTCACCGAAGCGGCGGTTGAGCCAATAAGCCACGCCCGAATTGAAATACACCTGGATGGTGATGGGCACCGCCAGCATCAGGATGATGAGCGGCTGCTCGACGATGGCTTTGCCCTGAAAGGCGAACAGCAGCACCAGTGTCAGCAACAGCGCGGAGATGGAGATTGGCCCCAGCGCATGCAATGTGCGTTGCAACGCTTCCTCGCCGCGTTTCAGCAGCATCCTGCGCCACACTTGTGCCAGCAGCACTGGCAGCACAATATAGAGCACCACCGACACCAGCAGTGTGTCCCACGGCACGACGATAGCCGACAGGCCAAGCAGCAGCGCAACCAGCGGCGCGAAAGCGAATACCATGATGGTATCGTTGAGCGCGACCTGACTCAGCGTGAACAGCGGCTCGCCGTTCACCAGACGGCTCCACACGAAAACCATCGCGGTACACGGTGCGGCGGCGAGCAGGATGAGACCGGCGACGTAGCTGTCGAGTTGGTCGGCGGGCAGGTACGGCGCAAACAGGTGGCGGATGAAGATCCAGGCCAGCAGCGCCATCGAGAACGGTTTGATCGCCCAGTTGATGAACAGCGTGACGCCGATGCCGCGCCAGTGTTTCCCCACTTCGCGCACAGTCCTAAAGTCGATGCGCAGCAGCATCGGGATGATCATCACCCAGATCAGCAAGCCAACAGGGATGTTGACCTTGGCCACTTCCAGCGTGCCCAGCCAGTGGAACGGTGCCGGGATCATTTGCCCCAGCACCACGCCAATGATGATGCAGAGGAAGACCCACAGGGTCAGGTAACGTTCAAATACACTCATGTCATATCCTTAGATGTGTTCAATTCCTGTCGGTGGCGGCGATTTATCCGGCAGCCAGTTCAAGCAAACGCGCTACGCCAACCGGCTCATTCCGGAGTAAAGGAGCAACCGCATAGCGCTGTGCATGCTGGCTGGCGACCGCATTGATCTCGCGCAACTCGTTCGCGGCTCTTTGCCGCAGCAGCGGTGATCTGGCAGATGCCGCTGCCACACTGGTATTGATGATCCAAGCCCACGGTTCAATACCCGCACGACGCAGATCGGCTTGCAGGTTCGCTGCTTCCAGTACCGGCGTGGTTTCTGCCAGTGTCGCGATCAGCACCTTGGTCTGTTTGCTATCCTGCAATTGCATCATCGGGGTGGTGTAGTGCATCCCCTTGTCGCCCATCTGGCGCGTCACCTCGCGATGGTAGGCTCCGGTCGCATCGAGCAGCAACAATGTGTGGCCGGTGGGGGCGGTATCCATGACAACGAATTTCTTGCCTGCCTCGCGGATGATGCGGGAAAACGCCTGAAATACGGCGATCTCTTCGGTACAGGGTGAGCGCAGGTCTTCTTCCAGCAACGCACGGCCTTGGGCATCAAGTTTCGCGCCCTTGCTCTCCAGCACATGCTGACGATAGCGCTCGGTTTCCTCATGCGGGTCGATGCGACTTACGGTCAGATTCTCAAGGGAACCGATCAGTGTTTCGGTCAGATGCGCAGCGGGATCGGATGTCGTGAGATGAGTCGGCAAGCCTCGGTGAGCCAGTTCCACAGCGATGGCTGCCGCCAAGGTGGTTTTGCCGACGCCGCCCTTGCCCATCAGCATCACTAGGCCATGACCTTCTGCAGCGATGCCATCGACCAGCTCAGACAGGTGAGGCTCGTCAAATAACAGGGGTTCATCGGCCGAGTCCAGCGCAAGCGGCGCCGACTCTGTCAGCAACTGCTGCAGAGCATCCAGACCGACGAGGTTAAAGGGCTTGAGCTCGACCTTGTCCAGGGGCAGCTCCTTCAATACATCGGGGATCGCGTTCAGTGCGGCGAGTTCACGCTCGTGTATGGCTGCCGCCAGCGGGTCATTTTCCGCTTCTATCTTTGGAAGAACACCGTTGATGACCAGGTATTGCTGTTGCAAGCCAATGGCCGCGAGTTCTTCATGGGTGCGCGCGACTTCGCGCAAGGTGCCCTGTTGCGCACGGGCGACCAGAATCAACCGTGTACGACTGCCATCGGCCAGTGCATCGACCGCTGCCTTATATTGTTCCCGCTGCTTCTCCAGACCGGCTAGGGGACCGAGGCACGAGGCATCGCCCTTGCCTTCTTCCAGGAAACCGCTCCATGCGCCCGGCAGTTGCAGCAGCCGGATCGTGTGCCCGGTCGGCGCAGTGTCGAAGATGATGTGCTCGTATTCCCTTGTCAGTGTTGAATCGATCAGCAGCGCGGTGAACTCATCGAAAGCGGCGATCTCGGTGGTACATGCACCGGAGAGTTGCTCCTCGATACCTTTGACCACCGCATCGGGCAGCACCCCGCGCACCGGACCGACGATGCGGTCGCGATAGACCTGCGCTGCCGCCTGCGGATCGATCTCGAGTGCAGCCAGTCGCGGCACCGCTGGGATAGCGGTGATGCGATTGCCGATTGAGATGCCGAATACCTGCCCGACGTTGGAAGCGGGGTCGGTGCTGACCAGCAAAACGCGCTTCCCAGCCTCCGCCAATTGGATTGCGGAGGCACAAGCGATCGAGGTTTTGCCCACCCCGCCCTTGCCGGTGAAAAACAGGAAGCGCGGAGCTTGTTCAAGAAACTTCATGATCATTCAACAGCACTTGCTGTCCGAACAGCCGCATCCGCCCGTCTTTGTTTCCGGAACCGGAACCGCAGTCTCGCTCACTTCACTGGATATGCCTGCAAATCGTGCCAACTCCTTGCGCGTTGGATAGCGTCCAGCCATGGCGATTTCCCCATCCAGCAACACCAAGGGCAGCCCCTCCGCCCCGGAGCGTTCCAGAAAGGCTTTCACCACCGTATTTTCAGCAAACGTCATGGGTTGTTGCGCGAGGTTGAAGCGCTCGATCTTCCCGCCGACATGTTTCAGCCAATCCACATCAGCACTGAAATCGACCAGCGCCTGGTCGACCTCGGTGCCACACACACCGGTGCTGCAGCACAAGGCCGGATCGAACACTTGCAGTGTCTTCATCTTGATCTCCTCAATCCCGGGTTTTTCCGATCTCGGCAAGCTTCTCTTTCAGGGCCAACTTGTCCAGTTTCTCGATAGGCAGGCTCATGAACAACTGGATGCGCCGGGCAAGCTGTTCGGCCGCATGCTTGAAAGCTGCGCGTCGTGCCTCGTCACCCTCGACATGAGCAGGATCGGGGATACCCCAGTGCGCGGTCATCGGAGAACCGTACCACACCGGGCATACCTCTCCGGCAGCGTTGTCGCATACGGTGAACACGAAATCGAACTTCGGCGCACCGGGCGCGGCGAACTCGTCCCAACTCTTGCTGCGCAGCCCGTCGGTGTTGTGGCCGTTGGCCTGCAACCATTCCAGCGCTCCCGGATTCACCTTGCCGGCCGGATGGCTGCCGGCGCTATATGCCTTGAATTTCGACTTTCCCAAGGTGTTGAACAGCACTTCGCCCAGGATGCTGCGGGCAGAGTTGCCGGTGCAGAGCACCAGCACGTTGTATTGCTTTTCACTCATATCGTTCTCCAATTTTCGTTATCAACATTTCCTGACCGGCGCACACTGCCCCGCATCGCCCGCACAACAATGCTCGGTGAGATAGGCGATCAGCTTATCCATCTCCGCATAGTTGGCGCTGTAGATCACGAAGCGTCCCTCCGTGCGCGATTTGACCAGTCCCGCGTGCGACAGAGCCTTGAGATGAAACGACAGCGTGGCGGGCGGGATGCCCAACTCTTCCCCCAGCCCCCCTGCCGCAACGCCTTCCTTGCCAGCCTGAACCAGCAAGCGAAAGATCGACAGGCGCGTTTCCTGTGCCAATGCCGCAAGTGCCACTACAGCCGTTTCGATCTTCATCTTCACCCCGCACTTTATTCTACATTTCCAATATTATAGAAATGTTAAAAGGGCCGCAACCCCAGGATGAAGATCAAGATATTGTATGCCCCGTGCTAGCATCCCAAAATCACCTGCGCTTCAGCGCAGATCGTTTCGGGGATTCACATGTTCATGTTCGTGGAATTGATCATTCTGCTGGTGCTGGTCGCAGTGGTCGTCATTGCGATACGTTGGCCGCGCAAATGAAAAAGGGGGCTTGCGCCCCCTTTTGTCTTGCCTGCTCAGACGGTCAATTGATACGGTGACTGGCCTGTCGTAACGAACGCGCTACCGCGTTCTCCATCCACTGTTTGACGCGGTTGGCATCGCCGACCCGGGTACGCTTGCCCCAGGAGTCCAGCAACACGATGACCACCGGACGATTCAATATCCTCGCCTGCATCACCAGGCAGCGGCCCGCTTCGCTGATATAGCCCGTCTTGCTCAGGCCGATATCCCAAGTGGCGCTGCGCACCAGCGGATTGGTGTTGCTGAAGCGCAATGACCGGCGTCCTTCCACATTCACGGTATGGGAATGCGATGTGCTGTACTGATGGATCAAGTCGTAACTTTGCGCCGCCATCACGATTTTCACCAGCTCGCGTGCAGTGGAGACGTTATCGCTATGCAGTCCGGTGGGATCGTAGAAACGCGTGGAACTCAGGCCCAGCTCGCGCGCCTTGGCATTCATCATCGCCAGCGCAACCTGGGTGCCGCCGGGGTAAGTGCGTGCCAGTGCCGCGGCCGCCTGATTCTCGGAAGCCATCAACGCCAGTTTCAGCAATTCACCGCGCGTCAGCGTCATGCCGTTGCGCATGCGCGAGCGCGAACCCTTCAGGCGGTCGCGGTCTTCGGATTCGATACTGATCGGTTCGTCCATCGGCAGATTCGCATCCAGAATGACCATCGCCGTCATCAGCTTGGTAATGGAAGCGATAGGCACTACGGCATCCGCATTCTTGGAATACAGCGGACGCTGATCCTGTTCGTCATAGATCATGGCGAAGGCGGACTGCAGCCTCGGTGCAGCCGCCTGTTTGAACACAGCGCTGCTCAACTGGTCGTCGCGAACTACCGTGTTCGCGCCTTCAATTTCCGCTGCATGTGCGGGCAGCACATGAACGAACAAAGCCAGCATGATGATTTTTTTGAACATGTTTACCTTCTTATCCCTGACACGGACCGCAGAATACCCTAAAAACAGAAATAGATTCAACGCGTGTAGCAAATTGGCTATTGCTCCTCCTGCTGCTGCAAAGCCCACATCTGCGAGTAAATACCCTGCTTTTCCAACAAGTTACGGTGTGACCCGCGCTCGATGATGCGCCCTTTATCCATCACCAGAATCTGATGAGCGTCAACGACAGTCGACAGACGGTGGGCGATCACCAGCGTGGTACGGTTCTGGGCGATGCTGCGCAACTCGTCCTGGATGGCTTTTTCCGACTTGGAGTCCAGCGCGGAGGTCGCCTCGTCGAAGATCAGGATGGCCGGGTTCTTCAGGATCGCGCGCGCGATGGCGACACGCTGCTTTTCGCCGCCGGACAGTTTCAGTCCGCGCTCGCCCACCATGGATTCGTAGCCCTGTGGTAATGACTCGATGAAAGTGTGGATATGCGCCGATTGCGCCGCAGCCACCACGTCCTCGCGCGTAGCATCAGGTCGACCATAGGCGATGTTGTAATAGATGGTGTCGTTGAACAGCACGGTGTCCTGCGGCACGATGCCGATGGCGGCACGCAAACTGGCCTGGGTCACGGAACGGATATCCTGACCGTCGACGGAGATCGCACCCTCATTCACATCGTAGAAACGGAACAGCAATCTGGACAGCGTGGATTTTCCCGCCCCGCTCGCCCCCACCACCGCCACGGTATGCCCGCTCGGGATATCGAAGCTCACATCGTGCAATATCTCGCGTGCCGGATCGTAATGAAAGCCGACATGATCGAAGCGCACAGCGGCATTCTGCAGCCGCAGCTGCGGCGCATCCTTGGTATCCGCGATCTCACGGTTCTCGTCCAGCAGGCGGAACATCTTTTCCATATCGGCCAGCGCGTTCTTGATCTCGCGGTAGACGAAGCCAAGGAAGTGCAACGGCATGTACAACTGGATCATGAACACGTTGACCAGCACCAGATCACCCACGGTCATCTCGCCCTTCACCACTTTGTCCGCAGCCAGCAGCATCAACAGCGTCACGCCAATGGCGATGATGATGCTCTGTCCGGCATTGAGTGTCGCCAGCGAGGTCTGGTTGCGCACGGCAGAGACTTCCCAGCCCTGCATCTGCTCGTCGTAACGCGCCACTTCATAGCGCTCGTTGCCGAAATATTTCACCGTCTCGTAGTTGATCAGACTGTCGATAGCGCGGGTGTTGGCCTTGGAATCCATGTCGTTCATGGTGCGGCGGAACACCATGCGCCATTCGGTGACCGCCAGCGTGAAGGCGATGTAGAGCACCAGCGTGGCAAAAGTGATGATGGCGAACCAGGGGTCGTATTTGACGAACAGGATCACCGCCACCAGCCCGATCTCCAACAGCGTCGGCAGAATGTTGAACAACAGGAAGGTCAGCAGGAAGCTGATGCCGCGTGTACCGCGCTCGATATCACGCGACACGCCGCCGGTCTGCCGCTCCAGGTGGAAGCGCAGGCTCAGGTTGTGCAGATGCTCGAACACCTGCAACGCGATGCGGCGGATGGCGCGCTGGGTGACCTTGGCGAACAATGCATCGCGCAATTCGCCGAACAGCGTACTGAACAGTCGCAGCAGACCATAGCCAAGAATGAGGAACACCGGAAGCACCAGCATCGCCTGCGGTTTGCTCATCGCGTCGACGATCTCCTTGAGCGCCAGCGGCACAACCACATTGGCCACTTTCGCCAGCACCAGCAGCAGAATCACCACGGCGACACGCCATTTGAATTCCAGCAGATAGGGAACCAGACTGCGTATGACTTTCCAATCGGTACGGGTCGCGGCGGAGGGGGTGTGCGAGTAGTGTCTCATCTGGGTAACGCGTTCAATGACGGCGGGCATTATAGCCTGCCGCACAAGCCCGAAAAAAAACGGGCATCCTCGCGGATGCCCATAACAGGAGGAGAAACATGAAAGCGGCGGGCGGGGAGGCCCGAGATCGCCTTCACCTGCTTATCAGCAAGCCTCATGCCAAAGTGATTTGATGTTGATTCTGAAGGGATTATGCCGCGATGGATGGGGCGGAAGCGGCAATCGATGCACCCGGATGTCGCACAGCGCACACGCGCTGTGCATCATTCCGGCCGCGCGGGACGTCCGAAGTAGTATCCCTGCGCGTAATCCACCCCCATCTCGGCCAGCATCTTCGCAGTCATCTCGTCCTCGACGAATTCGGCCACCGTCTTCAGACCGAATTCATGCGCCATGCTGTTGATATGGGCGACCATGATGCGGTCGCGCTGGTCGGCGACGATCTGGCGCACAAAACTGCCTTCGATCTTGACGTAGTCGATGGACAGATATTTGAGATAGAGGAAAGACGAGAACCCGCTGCCGAAATCGTCCAGCGCGACGGCGATCCGGCTTTCGCGTAGTTCCTCGATCACGGCACGCACCTGGGTCAGATTGGGCAAGGCCTCACGCTCGGTGATCTCCAGCACGATACTCTCGCAGGGCACACCGGCGGCGCGCACCAGCGCGGGGATGCCGCGCACCCACTCGATATCGTTGAAACTGCGCGGGAACAGATTGAAGAACAACTTGGCCTGCGGATGCTTCCTCGAGATTGCAGCATAGTGCGCCAGACCTTTGCGGAACACCTCGCGGTCGAGTTCCTGCGCCATGCCGAGCTCCTCGGCGACTTCGATGAATTCCCCCGCCGGAATGATGGTCTCGCCATCGCGTATGCGCACCAGCACCTCGTAGGCGGCGACCTTGCCGGTCTTCAATTCGATGATGGGTTGCAGAAAGGCTTCGATGCGATCCTCGCGCAGGGCGTTGCGCAAAAAGTCACCCTGCTTGAAGATGGTCATCATGCTGCGATCCGCTTCGGTGTCCGCAGTCATCACCTGGTTCTTGCCCAGCATCTTCGCCTTGTACAGAACCACATCCATCGCCGAATAGAGCGACTCTTCGGTCCTGCCGTCCTCGGGATAGCTCACCATACTGAAACTGGCAGTGGTGCGGATCTTGCCGACCGGCAGCTCGAACTCGCGGCCGGCCAATGCCTGATGCAGCTTGTTTGCCACCTGCAGGCCGTTGGCGGCAGGCGTCTCCGGCAGGATGATGGCGAACTCGTCGCCGCCCAGTCGCGCCAGCACATCGCCCTTGCGCAGCCCCTCGCCCAGCATCGCGGTCAGTTCCTTGAGCACCATGTCGCCGATGGGATGACCGAAGGTGTCGTTGATGTACTTGAAGTTATCCAGGTCGATCATGATCACCGAGAAACCGTGCTGGTGCCGCTCGGCGCGGATGATCTCGTATTGCAGAAACTCGTGGAACTTGCGCCGGTTGTACAACCCGGTCAGCGGGTCGCGCACCGACAGCTCTTCCAGCTTGACGTTGTATTCCTGCACAGTCTGCAACAGATGGTTGAAATACTCGGCCAGATGCTTGATCTCGACCAGCCAGGTGGCCCCTGTCACGCGGCGGCTCATGTCCATATCCAGCGTCACGCTGCGCATCACCCCCACCAGATTGGCGATGGGCAGCGCCACCAGATATCGCAGTTTGAGGTAGAGGATGATGAACACGATCGCGATCACCAGCAGGGTGTAGCCGACGATAGTGTTGATCACCACGCTGAAGGACACCTTCAGGTCGCGGATCGGATAGGTGATGTCGATCACGCCATGCACCGCGCCGACATGCGACTGGGTATGACAAGCCAGACATTCCTGCTGGGCCACAACGGGATAGAGATAGCGGATGGACTCTTCGTTCGGGAAGGTCATGGAATCCACCCCCTGATTCAGCGCAGCCGACAGTTCGGCATCGCTCTGTGCGACCAGGGTTTCGCCGTTCATGACACCGAATTGTTTGGCGACGACCTCTCCCCGATAGACGTTGATCTTCAGGTCGGGGAAGGTTGAATTGAGACGCTCGATAGACTCGTTGATCTCCTGCTTGTTCCAGCCCTTGCGCATGGCCGAATACAGGCTCTGGAACACCATCTTGGAAGTCTGCTGCGCGTCTTCCCGGGCCAGTTCGTGGATGGCGTGATCGCGTATCGTTTCGGACAAATAGTAAATAAGCGACGCCGCGAGCACTGCGGCCATGAGTGAAAGCAAAATCAACAGCCTGCCCAAAGTCAGCTGTCTTATGTTATCGAGGAATCTCCCCATCGATACTCCCTATATCCTCGCCGAGCGTCCCGTCTCCTCCAACAGTCCGCCAGCCTCATTATTTTCCGCATCGTGCCACAATGTTCACCGGGTAACAATGCAAATGACAGGGGGAATTATCTTTTTGACTTATTGCCGCCCCGCACACAAGGCCGGACCGTACAGCGCCACGCGGTCATTGAGGATCACCCGCACCGGCATGGCCTCCAGCACATGACGCATGCGCCCCTTGTTCAGGAACGCTTGCAGGAAGCCTTCGCCCTGCAGCAAGGGCAATATCTTTGGCGCGATCCCACCGCCCACATACAGACCGCCGCGGCTCATGGTCTTCAGGGCGAGATTGCCGGCCTCGGCACCGTAAAGCCGGACGAAAAGTGCCAGGGTCTCGACGCAGATGTCATCGCTCTGCGCCGCTGCCGCCCGCGAGATGACTGCCGCCGCATCGCCCGCACGCATCTCCTCCACCAGCCATGGCGGCAGGACAGACTTGCGGTGCAGGCGCAGGAAATCGTGCATATCAGGCAAGCCCATGCCGGATACGACGCGCTCCCAGCTGACATGCGCATAGCGCCGCTGGAGATAGCGCAGCAACTCTATCTCCAGCTCGCTCTGCGGGCTGAAGCTGCTGTGTCCGCCCTCCGTGGCATAGGGATGATGTTGCAGCCCGTCCCAGAACAAGCCGGCTTCACCCAACCCCGTGCCGGCAGCGATCACGGCCACGTTGCCCTGCGCATCCGGGACTCCCTTTTGCAGGGTCAGCAGATCCACCTCGCCCAACGCCGGAAGGCCGTGCGCCACCGCCTCCAGATCGTTGAGCAGGAGACAGCGCTTGAAACCGAAACGCTGCTGCAGGACTTCGGTTTCGATGAACCAAGGCAGATTGGTGGTACGCACCGCTCCGCCGATGATCGGCCCGGCGATACCTAAGGCCGCGTGCTGCGGCGCTGCTACGTCCCCGAGGAAATCCGCCAGCATCGCCTCGAAAGTGGCGAAACTGCGGCTGGCGTACTCGGCCTCGCGCACGATATGCACCCGCGCACCGGCGACCTCGATGATCGCCAGTCTCGTCTTGGTCCCGCCGATGTCTCCCGCGAGGACCGTACTCATGGATTGCCCGCCTGCGGCTCCACCGGATCGACGCGCCAGACCTTCTCGGCATATTCGCGTATGGTGCGGTCGCTAGAGAACTTGCCCATCCCGGCGACATTGAGGATGGCGCGCTTCGTCCATTCCTGGCGGTCGCGATAGAGTTCGCCCACCCGGTCCTGGCAGGCGATGTAGGACGCATAGTCGGCCAGCAGCATGTAGCTGTCACCCTGTTTGAGCAGTGCATCGACCACGCCCTGATAGCGCCCCACCTCGTCCGGACAGAAGTAGCCGGAGGCCAGCATGTCCAGCGCCTGTTTCAGCTCGGGATCGTTGCGGTAATGATCCATGGGACGGTAACCCTTGCGGTGCGTCTGCTCGACCTCGTCCGCCGTCATCCCGAACAGGAAGAAGTTCTCCGCACCCACCTCGTCACGAATCTCGATGTTCGCTCCGTCGAGCGTGCCGATGGTCAGCGCGCCGTTCAGCGCCAGCTTCATGTTGCCGGTGCCAGAAGCCTCGGTACCGGCGGTGGATATCTGCTCGGACAGATCGGCCGCCGGCACAATGCGCTCGGCGTTGGTTACATCGTAGTTGGGTATGAACACCAGCTTCAGCCGGCCGCCGACCTGCTGGTCGTTGTTGACGATGTCGGCGATGTCATTGATGAGCCGGATGATCAGTTTGGCCATGGCATATCCCGGCGCGGCCTTGCCCGCGATGATGACGGTGCGCGGCACGAGCTCGGGGTGGTTGCCGGAACGCATGCGGTTGTACAACGTGATGACATGCAACACGTTGAGCAACTGCCGTTTGTATTCGTGGATGCGTTTGATCTGGATATCGAACAGCGATGAAGTATCGATCTGGATGTCGAGTTGCCTGGAGATCATGTCGGCGAGCCGGTCCTTGTTCGCCTGCTTGATCGCGTGGAACTGCTTCTGGAAGGACACATCTTCGGCGAAGCCGCGCAGCTTCCGCAACTGGCCCAGATCGGTGAGCCAATCCTTGCCGATGCTTTCCGAAATCAGCCTCGCCAGACCGGGGTTGGCCTGGTTCAACCAGCGGCGCGGCGTGACCCCGTTGGTCAGGTTGATGAACTTGCCCGGCGTGATGCGCTCGAAATCGGCAAAGATGGTGCGCTTCATCAACTCGGTATGCAGCGCGGCCACCCCGTTCACCGTGTGGCTGCCGACGATGGCGAGATGCGACATGCGCAGGCGGCGTCCGTTGTTCTCGTCGACGATGGACAGGCGACGCAGCAGATCGCCGTCGCCGGGGAACTGGTGCATCACCTGCTGCAGAAAACGGTAGTTGATCTCGTAGATGATCTGCAGATGGCGCGGCAGCAGCGACTCGAACATCGCCACCGGCCAGGTCTCCAGCGCCTCCGGCATCAGTGTGTGGTTGGTGTAGGAGAATATCTGGGTGCTCAGCCCCCATGCCTCGTCCCAGGTATGATGGTGCACATCCACCAGCAAACGCATCATCTCGGCGACAGCGATGGAGGGATGGGTGTCGTTCAGTTGCACCGCCAGCTTGTCCGGCAGTTGCAGCCAGCTCTCGTGGTTCTTCTTGTAACGGAACAGCATGTCCTGCAGCGAGGCGCTGACGAAGAAATACTGCTGTTTCAGGCGCAACTCGCGCCCCATCTCGGTTGTGTCGTTCGGATAGAGCACCTTGGAGAGGTTCTCCGACTCGTTCTTGTCGGCCACCGCCTGGATGTAATCGCCCTGGTTGAAATAGCGCAGCTCGAAATCGCGCGATGACTTCGCCGCCCACAGGCGCATGTTGTTCACCGTCAGGCCGCCGTAGCCGGGAACCGGCGTGTCGTAGGCCATCGCCATCACATCGTCGGTATCGACCCAGTGATGGCGCACGATACCGTCCTCGTGCTTGTACTCCACCACATGGCCGTAGAACTTCACCGGATACAACAGCTCGGGTCGCGGGAACTCCCACGGGTTGCCGTAACGCAGCCAGTTGTCGGGGTGCTCCATCTGGATGCCGTTCTCTATGCTCTGGCGGAACATGCCGTATTCGTAACGGATGCCGTAGCCGTAACAGGGCAGATTGAGCGTCGCCATCGAATCAAGGAAACAGGCCGCCAGCCGTCCGAGGCCGCCGTTGCCCAAAGCGGCATCCGACTCCATTCCTGCCACAGCCTCGAAATCCTGCCCCAGTTCATACAATGCCGCCCTGCCCGGCTCGTCCATACCCAGGTTGAGCATGGCATTGCTCAGCGTGCGTCCCATCAGGAATTCCAGCGACAGATAATAGATACGCTTGGGGTCTTGTTCGTAATAGCGCTGCATGGTTTCCATCCAGCGTTCGACCAGACGGTCGCGCACACTGTAGGCCACCGTCTCGAACCAGTCGCGCGTGGTCGCATTGATGGGATATTTGCTGTTGGAGTAGATCAGGTGGTCGGCAAGCGAGACCATGATGGCCTCCTTGCTCATGCCAGCACTCCGACGCTGCGGTGCCGCTTTGCTGCTCATCCCTACCTCCCTGTCCGAAGCCGAGAGGACTCGCCGCAGGTGCAACGGTCCCTTTCTGGGATTCTCCGCGCCGCCCCCGACAGTGTCAATTTCAAACTAGTGTTTTCTGGAGAAACCCAGTACCCCGATGACAAAGCTGATCAGTCCGTAACTCAGGCGCGCGAGCCAGCGCGTCAACAGATTCCTGTTCGCCAGCACCACCTGCCGCGCATCGTGTTCGATGGCGTGCCACAGATTGTTGCGCAGCACGCCCGCAAAAGCCGCATCGCGGACGACCAGATTCGCTTCGCGCGCCAACAACAGGCTGAACGGGTCGATATTGAAAGACCCCACCGTCGCCCATTCGCCGTCGACGACAGCGACCTTGGCATGCAGATAGCTGGGCTGGTACTCGTATATCTCCACCCCGGCACCGATCAGGCGCTCGTACAGCGCCAGCGTGGCGTAATGCTGCAGGTGGTATTCCACTTTGCCCTGCAACAACAGCACCACGTGCACGCCGCGCCTTGCCGCCTGCATCAGCGTGCGGCGGAACAGGCGCCCGGGCAGGAAATAGGCATTGGCGACAATGACCTCGTGCTGAGCCCCGGCAATGGCCTGCATATAGGCGCGCTCGATGTCGCGGCGGTGGCGCACGTTGTCCCGCAGCACAAGCTTGACCGCGGCATCCTTGTCCTTCGGCGTGCGGCGCAAGCGCCATCCCTCGTCCTTGACGCGCTTGCGGAACGCCGCCCAGGAGACCATCTCCCACAGGTGAAGCATGGCCGCCTGCACCTCGCCAGCCAGATCGCCTTCTATCCGCACGGTGTAATCCATCCGCGGCGCATCAAAATCCAGCTCGGCCGGGATATCGTTGATGATGTTGATGCCGCCGACGAAGGCGACCTTGCCGTCCATCGCCGCCAGCTTGCGATGCATGCGGCGCAAACGGCGCATGCGGTCACGGCGAAACGTGAACGGCGATATCTCGCGCCGGAACCACTGCACCTCGACGCCCGCATCGCGCAGTTCTTCCACGAACGAAACCGGCAGCTCCGCCGAGCCGAAACCGTCCAGCATGAGCCGCACGCTCAGCCCGCGCGCCGCCGCACGTTGCAAGGCCTGGGCGACCAGCGAACCCGTCTCGTCGGCGGCGAAGATATAGGTTTCCAGATAAACGAAGCGCTTCGCAGCATCAATATCGGCACAAAGCTGAGGAAAGAATGCCTCGCCGTTCTTCAGCAGCGTCAGCCCGTTCCCAGCGATGCGGCGGACTCGATTCATGTTCTCTTCAATTGCGCCGAGAGCGCTGCATGGTCCGACAAACGCTTCCACTTGCCGCCGGTATGCACATCACACTGCTGCACGTCGAAACCGCGCACATAGATGCGGTCAAGCCGGAACAGCGGCAAACGGGATGGGTAGCTGCGCGCGGGCTGGCCGTTGTGCATATCGAACACGTCGCGCACGCCCAGCTCGCGTTTCAGCACCGGACTCAACTGGTCGCGCCAGTCGTTGAAATCTCCCGCGATGATCAGTGGCTCATCCCCCGGGATCGCGCTACGCACATACTCGATCAGCGCGCGCTTTTGCATCCTGCGCCCCTTGGCGAACAAGCCAAAGTGCGCGCACAGGCAATCCACCTTCTGCCCGCCCACCTCAACCTCGCAATGCAGCAAACCGCGGCTCTCGAAACGGTGTGCCGAGACATCCTTGTTATTGGTCTGCACGATGGGAAAGCGACTGAGGATGGCGTTGCCGTGATGCCCCGCCTCGTACACCGCGTTCATGCCATAAGCATGGTGCGCCCAGAACTCGTCCGCCAGGAACTCATGCTGCGGCCCGGCCGGATAGTCGGCATGCCGCTGCACATGCTGCGCATGCTCGCCCTGCACTTCCTGCAAAAAGATGATATCGGCATCCAGCTCGCGCAGCCGCTCACGTAGTTCGTGCAGCACCACGCGGCGATTGAACTGCGAGAAACCTTTGTGGATGTTGTAGGTGGCGATCTTGAGGGGGGTCATGGGGGCATTCTACCCAATTGGAGTGGCTGGTTAATGCGTTAGTCATGTCGAATTATGGCTAATTGCTGTGCTTACCAGAATTTCCATTTAGGTCTTTTCTCACACCAAGCTCCGCTCCAAAGATCAAAGCGATTCAACTGCGCCAGTTTTGAGTCAATAATTTCCTTACCAACAGAATTAATGACTTTTGTTGGAATAGATAGTCCAACGAGGCCTACATCAATGATGAAAATTTCGCACTCTGGGGCAATGTTACCAAGAGCCAAATTAACTTCATCTTCTGAGGCTGCTTTCACCACTAATTGAACGCCCATTATCTCTTGAACTCCAGACTGCAGTTTCCCTCGAGCGCTTCCCTGACACTTTCAATAACTTCTTGGGAAACGACCTGCCCCCGAATGTCATAGATCATGCGACAACTCTGAATATGTGGCGGCAATTGTGTTTTTCCGAATGCAATGCGGGCAGCGTTGTACTTCACGCTGAGTAGTATTGTTTCTGGACTCTCCAGATTGTGATTGGCAACAAAAACAAACTCGCCACGATCTTCGAGAACAAACTCTGGCACAAACAAAATATATGCTCCTAACCGTTATGCAAATATTCCACACTAAGCAATCTTTCGACTCTGGAGGAAAGCAACCCCAGTCTTCAAGCGTTACCAATCCCCCGCGTCGGCAGATTGATCTGCTTCGCAAAATCCAGCATACGTTTGATCGGTAGCACGGCGCGCGGGATGATGGCGGGATCGACGTGGATCTCGTTGTTACCCTTCTCCAGCACCTCCGCCAGATTCAACAATCCGTTCATCGCCATCCACGGGCAGTGGCTGCAGCTGGTGCAGTTCGCGCCGTGTCCGGCGGTGGGGGCTTCGAGGAAGAGTTTGTCCGGGCACAGGGTGCGCATCTTGTGCAGGATGCCGTTGTCGGTGGCGACGATGAATTCCTTGTTGGGCGCATTCTGCGCGGCCTTGATGAGTTGGGTGGTGGAGCCGACCACATCGGCCTGCTGGATGACGGCGCGCGGCGATTCGGGATGCACCAGCACCAGCGCGCCGGGATGCAGCGCCTTCATCTCCTGCAATTCCTTGGCCTTGTATTCGTCGTGCACGATGCACGAGCCCTGCCACAGCAGCATGTCCGCACCGNNATGGAGCTGGTCACCATCCAGTCGGCGCGCGCCTTCACGGCGGCGCTGGTGTTGGCGTACACCACCACCACGCGGTCGGGATGCGCATCGCAGAACGGGGCGAACTCATCGATGGGACAGCCGAGATCGAGCGAGCATTCCGCTTCGAGGTCGGGCATCAGCACGCGCTTCTCGGGATTCAGAATCTTGGCCGTCTCGCCCATGAAGCGCACGCCCGCCACCACGATGGTCTTGGCCGGGTGTTGGTGGCCGAAGTTGGCCATGTCGAGCGAATCGGAAACGATGCCGCCGGTCTGCTCGGCGAGGTCTTGCAGGTCGGGATGCACGTAGTAGTGCGAGACCAGCACGGCGTCCTGCTCTTTCAGCAGGCGCTTGATGCGCGCGATGAGTTCGGCCTTTTCGGCGGGTTCGGGTTCGCGCGGTTTCCTGGCCCAGGCGTGCGCGGTACTGCAACTGGTTTGCGCGGTGTCGGGGTGGTCGTAGGCGATGGATATCTTCTGTTCAGCCATGCTGCACTTTCTCTGGTAATTGCAATATCGCCGCGCGATTGCTGGGCGAGAACACTTTATCCGCCGCTTCGCGCCAGGACAACCACTGATAGCCCAGATGTTCGCGCGGCGAGAGTTGGACGGGGAGCAGCTGCGGAAGTTGCAGGCCGAAGACGTGTTCGGTGTTGTGGGTGACGCCGGGCGGGTAGCGGTGCCGCCAGGTCTCGTATATCTCGTACACGTTCTGCTGTTGCCAGTCGCTGAGCGCGTAGCGTGTCGCATCCAGCCCGGTCTCTTCCATCACTTCGCGGATGGCTGTATCGCGCAGGGTCTCATCGCCATCGCGGCTGCCGGTGACGGATTGCCAGTAGCCGGGATGGTCGGCGCGTTCCAGCAGCAGTACGTCGAGCGCGGGGGTATGGATGACGACGAGTGCTGAAACGGGTTGCTTGTTCGCTGCCATCAAATGTAGAAGATCCAGAACGGTCGGCCCTGCGTCTTCCAGAAGATCACCACGGCCTCGAATATCTCGTGCAATTCTTCCTTGGCGGGCGCATCACCGCTCAGGAGAAGGATGTATCCCGGCGCGGGACGCCAGGACAGGTCGCACAGCGAGTCGATCAAGGCATCCCAGTTACTGCCGAACCAGTCCGGCGCCTTGATCACGCGCGCCAGTTCCGCCAGCACCTCACCTTTGGTGGCGCCCTGCGGCAGCTTGGCCTCGAACACAGCGAAGCCGTTCACGTCGGCACTGTTCAACAGGTCGTCCAGCGAGCAATTGAGACGATAAACGCCTGCCTCGCTGACTTTCATAAGCCGTGCACATAGTCCGCTCATTCACCAGCCCTCCGCGATGCGTTGGAAACTCCGATAGTGGTCGCCGGAATAGTAGCACTCCGGAACGATGCCGCAGACGATGCGCCGCGCGCCGCGATGCTGCACGCCCGGCGTCTTCACTGTGTATTCGTGGTAATAACCGCGCGCCTGCTGCGGCAGGATGCGTTCGTAGTTGCCAAACACAACGCCGTCGCGCGGATAGGGGAAAGGGCCGCCCTGCTTGATGAGTTGCAGGGTGTCGCGCGCTTCCGCCGGAAGATTAGCGACGGCGACGACCTGGATGGAGGAAGTACGGTCGTCACGCGCCTGCGCGAACGGCAAGCACAGCAGCAAGCCAACCAGCAGCCACCACTGTGCTTTTGCCGTGCGCCGCATCTTATTCCTTGGCGGGCTCGGTCGGTGCGGGCTGGCGCAGACGGATGTGCAGTTCGCGCAACTGCTTCTCGTCCACCGCCGACGGGGCCTGGGTCAGCAGGCACTGCGCGCGCTGGGTCTTGGGGAAGGCGATCACGTCGCGGATGGATTCGGCACCGGTCATCATGGTGACGATGCGGTCCAGACCGAAGGCCAGGCCGCCGTGCGGAGGCGCGCCGTATTGCAGTGCGTCGAGCAGGAAGCCGAACTTGAGTTGCGCTTCTTCAGCACCGATGTTGAGCGCGCGGAAGACCTGGCTCTGCACGGCTTCTTTGTGGATACGCACCGAACCGCCGCCAATCTCCCAGCCGTTCAGGGCGAGGTCATAGGCCTTGGCCAGGCACTTGCCAGGATCGGTCTCGAGGAACTGCAGATGCTCGTCCTTGGGCGCGGTGAACGGATGGTGGCAGGCATTCCAGCGCTTTGCTTCGTCGTCGTACTCGAACATGGGGAAGTCCACCACCCAGATCGGCTCCCACGCCTTGTCGTTGGTGTAGCCCTTCTCGTGACCGATCTTGCTGCGCAAAGCGCCCAGCGCATCGTTGACGATCTTGGCCTTGTCCGCACCGAAGAAGATGATGTCGCCGTTCTGCGCACCGGTGCGTTCGATGATGATCTTCAGTGCGGCGGCATGCAGGTTCTTGACGATGGGGGACTGCAGTCCTTCTTCGCTCAGTTTGGTGATGTCGTTGACCTTGATGTAGGCCAGGCCCTTGGCGCCGTAGATGCCGACGAACTTGGTGTACTCGTCGATCTCACCGCGCGAGAAGCTGCCACCGTTGGGCACGCGCAATGCAGCGACACGGCCATTCTCCGAATTCGCCACACCGGCAAAAACCTTGAACGCCACATCCTTCACCGCGTCAGTGACTTCGGTAATCTCCAGT
Source organism: Gallionellaceae bacterium (assembly GCA_003445795.1). Lineage (GTDB taxonomy): Bacteria > Pseudomonadota > Gammaproteobacteria > Burkholderiales > Gallionellaceae > Sideroxyarcus. The sequence continues at coordinate 5,630 of DMCN01000003.1, read as the reverse complement.
GTCACGCGCATGTCCGGTTTGTCTGAGCCGAAGCGCGCCATCGCTTCGCCGTAGCCGATGCGCGGGAACGGGTTGGGCAGCGCGACATTCAGCACTTCCTTGAACACGGTGCGGATCATCTCTTCAGTGAGGTTCATGATCTGCTCTTCCGACATGAAGGATGTCTCAATATCCACTTGGGTGAATTCGGGCTGGCGGTCGGCGCGCAGATCTTCGTCGCGGAAACACTTGGTGATCTGGTAGTAACGGTCATAGCCCGCCACCATCAGCAATTGCTTGAACAGTTGCGGCGATTGCGGCAGGGCGAAGAACTCGCCCGCATGCACGCGCGACGGTACCAGGTAATCGCGGGCGCCTTCCGGTGTGGACTTGGTCAGCATCGGTGTCTCGATGTCGATGAAGCCCTTGTCGTCGAGGAAGCGGCGGAATGAACGCGCGGTCTGGTAGCGCAGCATCATGTTCTTCTGNNGTCAGGCGCACGTTCTCGGACAGGTTCTCGTCGTCGAGCTGGAACGGCGGCGTGACGGAGACGTTCAGCACTTCGATCTCGTGGCACAGCAGTTCGATCTCGCCGCTGGGGATGTTCTTGTTCTCGGTGCCTTCGGGACGGCGGCGCACGCGGCCGGTGATCTTGAGCACGAATTCATTGCGCACCGATTCGGCGATGGCGAACATGTCGGCACGGTCCGGGTCGCACACGATCTGGGCCAAGCCTTCGCGGTCGCGCAGGTCGATGAAGANNCCCGCCGTGGTCGCGGCGGCGATGGGCCCAGCCGCACAGGGTGACGGTGTTGCCGAGGTGGTTAACGTTGAGTTGTCCGCAGTAATGTGTACGCATATGTGGTTCAGTTCAGGTCTATCGGAAAATTACAAAGGGATTTACTTGTTTGCTCCGGCGAGCTGGGCGGCGTTCTCCGGCGTGGTCACCACGCCCATCGAGATGATGGCTCTAAAGGCGGCGTCCACGCTGATATCCAGCTCGATGGTCTCGGACTTCTTCACGTAGAAATAGAAGCCGTTCACCGGACTGGGCGTGGTCGGGACAAACACGCCGACATATTCATCACCATGCAGCTGGCGTGTCACTTCAGCAGGCGTGCTGGTCAGGAACGCCAGCGACCATGCATCGGGATGGGGGTAGCGCACCAACAATACTTTGCGGAATGCGTTGCCGTTCTCCGACAGCAGGGTGTCGCTGACCTGCTTGACGCTGTTGTAGATGGCGTTGACGAAGGGAATACGGCGCAGCAAGCCGTCCCAGTAAGCCAGCAGACGCTGGCCGAACACGTTGCGCACCAGCAGACCGGTGGTCAGCACCACCACCGCGGTCAGGATGACGCCCAGTCCGGGGATATGCACGCCGAGCAGTTCGTCCGGATGCAATTGTTCCGGCAGCAGACTCAGGGTCAGATCCAGCATGCCGATGATGAGGTTGAGCACCCACAGGGTGATCCCCAGCGGTACCCACACCAGCAGTCCGGTCAGCAGGTATTTTTTCACGAATGGGTTCCGGCCGCCGGGCAGGACGCGCAGGTGGACGGCTCGCACTGGGCCGGTTTGTTCTTGAAGTCGGTCGCGTAATAGCCGTTACCCTTGAGTTGGAAGCCGGCAGCGCTAAGCTGCTTGGCAAAAGTCTCTTTGCCGCATTCCGGGCAAGTCGTCAGCGGGGCATCGCTGATCTTCTGCATCACGTCTTTTTGCGTACCGCAACTGCTGCAGCGATATTCGTAAATAGGCATGGATCGCTCCTGTCATTTGAAAGGGGCGCATTATACCCTGCGCCCCACCCTCGACAGAAGCGAGTTTATCGCAGCAAAGTCTCCGCGATGCGCTGGCTGGCCTGCCCGTCGCCACGGGGGTTGCGATGGGATGCAAAGGCCTGGTAGTAGGACTCGTCATCCAGGAACATGGCACATTCGCGCAGGATGTGTTCGGTATCCGTCCCCACCTGCTTGATGGTGCCGACATCGTCGGAGTCCAGGCGCTCGCTCACATCCCGCATCACCAGCACCGGCTTGCCCAGCGCAAGCACGTCGTCCTGCGCATCGCCGGAATCGGTGAGGATGAGATAGGCCGCCTGCATCAGATAGACCTGGTGCAGATAATCCTGCTGTTCGATGACCGTGATGCGGGAATGGTCGGCGAACACCATGTCGGCGATGCCTCGCATCCGTGACTCGGGATGAGCCGGATAGATGACCTGCACATCCGGGCGCATCGCCAGACGCTTCAGCGCACGGCATATGTTCTCAAACTGCTCGTCAGAATAGTCGCGCCGATATCCGGCGACAAAAACCAGCCGCTTCTCCGGATCGATGCCGGAAAAAGCCGCGGCCAGGCCGGCTTGCAATCCCTCATCATCGCGGATGCGCTCGATCACCATCAGCAGCGCATCGACTGCCGTGCTGTCGGTAACGTAGATATTCTCCGCGGCGACTCCTTCCTTCAGCAATCGTTCACGCGCAAGCTCGGAAGCGATGAAATAGTGGGTGGCGACCAGGTCGACCACGTGCGGATTCGCCCCGTCAGTAGCGTGATGATGCAACTCATAAAGGCGCAGACCGCCGCCCAGATTGCCATATGCCGCCTGCCGCCGGAACAATCCCATCACCACATCCGCATCACCCTGAACCAGTAAGCAATCTGGCTTATGGGCGCGGATGAAACCCTCGATCTCACGCGCGATGTCCCCGTTCGACTGGCAGGCTACCCCGCCCACCTCCGCATCGGCCCGGATGCCGAAGACCTCCAGTTCCCGTGCGATCTGCTGCGCATGCGCGGAAGCGATGCAGACGAAGGTCTGCATCGACGGTACCTTTTGCAACAAGTGAACCAGCGGCGCGATGCGGATCGCCGCCGCGCGCGTGCTGACCACGGCAAGTATCTTGCGCATCTAGGCGCTACAGCGGAGCGAACCAAACGCGCCGCCACTTCTTGAAATCTCACTCTGTCCAGCCACGGCCAAGCCGGCTGCGTGCGTCTTCATGGAGAACACGCCATACAGAAGTAAAAACACAACCCAAATCCATACCGTTTTCATGCGCTCTCCCTCAATCTAACAGCCAAGCTCCCATATGTTTTGGGAGTCCGGGATATCTATCGCAACAACCGTGCCACAGCCGCAGAGCTGACGGAATGGGTGAAACAGGAGAGATTCAGCGGGAACATATCGGGATGTCGGCGATGTGCGGACAATGCCTGACGACCGTCAGACATCCATGCTTTAAAGAGGGTTTATGCGGTTCTATGTATCCACTGGCCGGGTGCGATCCCGTCCAGCGTCCAATCCCCGATCGCATAGCGGACCAGCCGCAACGTGGGAAAGCCGACCGCGGCTGTCATGCGCCTCACCTGACGGTTGCGGCCTTCGCGGATGGTGAGTGAAAGCCAACTCGTGGGAATCTCCTTGCGGAAACGGACCGGCGGGTCGCGCGGCCACAGGCCGGCAAGTTCCTCCATCAGCTGCGCTTCGGCTGGCAGGGTCATGCCGTCCTTGAGTTGCACACCGCGCCGCAATCTCTGCAGTGCCGCTTCGTCAGGGATACCCTCCACCTGCGCCCAATAGGTCTTGGCCAGTTTGTGTTTGGGATCGGTGATGCGATGCTGCAACTTGCCGTCGTCGGTGAGCAGCAGCAGGCCTTCGCTGTCGGTATCGAGGCGACCCGCGGGATAAACCCCGGGAACGGCGATATAATCCGCCAGCGTCGGGTGCATCCCGTCACGGCTGAACTGGCAGATCACGCCATAGGGTTTGTTGAACAACAGGATGCGACTCATCTTACTTTTTCGACTTTTCCGGAAACCAAAATGACAACCCCAAAGATCATCTACACCCTGACCGATGAAGCCCCGCGACTGGCGACCTACTCGCTGCTTCCCATCATACAGGCCTTCACCAAGGCTGCCGGGGTCACCGTCGAGACCAGTGACATCTCGCTGGCCGGACGCATCCTCGCGACCTTCCCCGAACACCTGACCGCCGCGCAGAAAGTCGCGGACGGCCTCGCCGAGCTGGGCGCGCTGACGCTGAAGCCGGAAGCGAACATCATCAAACTGCCGAATATTAGCGCATCGATCCCGCAACTGAAGGCGGCGATCAGGGAATTGCAGTCGCAGGGTTACCATATCCCCGACTTCCCCGAAGATCCCAGGACCGATGCCGAGAAGGAGATCAAGTCGCGTTACGGCAAGGTGCTTGGCAGCGCGGTGAACCCGGTGCTGCGCGAAGGCAACTCCGACCGCCGCGCCGCCGCCTCGGTGAAGAGTTATGCGCAGAAGCATCCGCACCGCATGGGCAAGTGGGAGAAGACCTCAAAGACCCGCGTGGCACACATGAACATCGGCGATTTCTATGGCAGCGAAAAGTCGGTGACCGTGCCGGAAGCGACCACCACCCGCATCGAGTTCGCGGGCAAGGACGGCAAGACTACCGTGCTCCGCGACAAACTGAACCTCAAGGCCGGCGAAGTGATTGACTCCGCCGTGATGAGCCGCAAGGCTCTGCGCCAGTTCTACGCCGAGCAGATCGCCGCCGCAAAGAAAGAAGATGTGCTGCTGTCGCTGCACCTGAAAGCCACCATGATGAAGGTGTCCGATCCCATCATGTTCGGCCATGCCGTGTCCGTGTTCTTCAGGAACGTGTTCGACAAGCACGGCGCGCAACTCAAGGAGATGGGCGTCAACATCAACAACGGCTTCGGCGACATGGAAGCCAAGGTGTTCGCGTTGCCGGAAGCCAAGCGCGCCGCGCTGGTGGCCGACATCGCCGACTGCTTCCGCAACGGCCCCGCGCTGGCGATGGTGAATTCAGACAAAGGCATCACCAACCTGCATGTGCCTTCGGACGTGATCGTCGATGCCTCCATGCCGCCCATGATCCGCGACGGCGGCAAGATGTGGGGCGCCGACGGCAAGGCTTACGACACGCTGGCGATGATCCCCGACCGCTGCTACGCGGGCATCTATGTCGCCACCGTTGAAGACTGCAAGCAGCACGGCGCACTCGATCCATCCACCATGGGCTCGGTGCCCAACGTCGGCCTGATGGCCCAGAAGGCCGAGGAATACGGCTCGCACGACAAGACCTTCGAGATGGCTGGCGACGGCGTGGTGCGCATCGTGGATGTGAACGGAAAGGTACTGCTGGAGCAGAACGTCGAACAGGGCGACATCTTCCGCGCCTGCCAGACCAAGGATGCCCCGATCCAGGATTGGGTGAAGCTCGCCGTCACGCGCGCACGTTTGAGCAACACGCCAGCCATCTTCTGGCTGGACAAGAACCGCGCGCACGACGCGCAGATCATCGCCAAGGTCGAGCGTTACCTCAAGGATCACGACACCAAGGGACTCGACATCACGATCATGGAGCCGTCCGACGCCTGCCGCGCCACGTTGGCGCGCGCGCGCAAGGGTCTGGATACGATCTCCGTCACCGGCAACGTGCTGCGCGATTACCTGACCGACCTGTTCCCGATCCTCGAACTGAATACCAGCGCGAAGATGCTGTCGATTGTTCCGCTGATGAATGGCGGCGGTCTGTTCGAAACCGGCGCGGGCGGCTCCGCGCCGAAGCATGTCCAGCAGTTCCAGGAGGAAGGCTATCTGCGCTGGGATTCGCTCGGCGAGTTCCT
>DMCN01000037.1 GCA_003445795.1 Gallionellaceae bacterium | reverse complement strand
GCCGGTCTTGTCCAGCACCAGCACGGAAAGTTTGTGTGCGCGTTCCAGCGCCGCAGCATCCTTCACCAGTATCCCTTCGCGTGCGGCCAGGCCGCTGGCGACGACGACGGTGATGGGTGTCGCCAGACCCAGCGCGCAGGGACAGGCGATNNNNTCTTTTTCCACGTACAGCCAGACAAAGAAGGTGATGACAGCGAGCACCAGCACGACCGGCACGAAGATGCCGGAGATCTTGTCGGCCAGGCGCTGGATCGGCGCTTTCGAACCCTGTGCCTGCTCGACCAGGCGCACGACCGCAGCCAGTTGTGTATGGCTGCCGACCGCGGTGGCGCGGCATTTGATCACGCCCTGATGGTTGAGCGTGGCGGCGTACACCTTGTCGTTCGCCTGTTTGGTTTGCGGCATGCTTTCGCCGGTGAGCATGCTCTCGTCCAGCGACGAGGTGCCGTCCAGCACGACCCCGTCCACGGGCACGTTCTCGCCGGGACGCACGATGAAGATGTCGTCCGGGCGCAAAGAACCTACCGGGACATCCAGCACCGCGCCGTTGCGCTCCACATGGGCGATCTTGGGCTGCAACTGGATCAGTTTTTCGATGGCGCTGGATGCCTTGGCCTTGGCGCCCATCTCCAGTAGCTTGCCCATCAGCACCAGCGTGATCAGCACCGCGCTGGATTCAAAGTACACCGGCTGGTGGATATCGAGCACGACGATGGCGACACTAAGGAAATAGGCGGCACTGGTGCCCAGCGCCACCAGCAGGTCCATGTTACCGCTGCCGTGTTTGATGCTGGCCCAGGCACCGCGATAGAAGCGCGCGCCGATCCAGAACTGCACCGGCGTCGCCAGCAGCCACTGCATCCAGGTCGGAACCATCAGGTGGATGTCGAAAATCATCAGCAACATTTCCAGGATCATCGGCGTAATGAGTCCCAGCGCGATAAAGAAACGCAGTTTTTCCAATTTGTAGGCTTTGACGCGATCCGCTTTTTCCGCGGCGAAGTCGCGCGTCACATGCGCGTCGAAGCCGGTATCGCGCACCGCCTTGATCAACTCGTCCACATTGGTGCGAGCGGGATCAAAGCTGATACTGGCCTTCTCGGTGGCCAGGTTCACCACGGCGGTGACTTCAGGTAGTTGATTCAATGCCTTTTCCAGGCGGCCGGAACAGGAGGCACAACGCATGCCGACGATCTGGAGGTCGGCGTGATTTTCTGCTTGGGACATGGGGAGAAATACTCGTGAAAAGAATAGGCCAAAAGATACGCTGGGGAGGGTTTCTTGTCCATCTTGACCTTGAGCCAAACGCGGTTTCCTGTTTCAATCCGGTTTCATTCAAAAAGCAGGGAAAAACATGGCTCAGGCAAGCATCGGCATCATCGGGGGGAGCGGTGTTTACGACATCGCGGGGCTGGAAAACAAGCGCTGGGAAAAGGTCGAATCTTCTTTCGGCGCACCGTCGGATGAATTGCTGTTCGGTGAACTCAACGGCGTCAAGCTGGCATTCCTGCCGCGCCACGGAAGAGGACACAAGATTCCCCCGTCCGAGATCAACTTCCGCGCCAACATCGACGTCTTGAAGAGGGTGGGGGTGAGCGATGTCATCTCGGTCAGCGCCGTCGGTTCCCTGCGCGAACACTTGACTCCCGGCACCTTCGTCATCGTCGACCAGTTCATCGACCGCACCTTCGCCCGGGAGAAATCGTTCTTCGGTACTGGCCTCGTGGCGCATGTCTCAATGGCGCATCCCGTGTGCAAACGCCTGGGCGACCATATCGAAGCAGCGGCCAAGGAAGCGAACATCAACGCCCTGCGCGGCGGCACTTATCTGGTGATGGAAGGTCCGCAGTTCTCCAGCCTCGCCGAATCCGAGCTGTATCGCCAATGGGGCTGCGACGTGATCGGAATGACCAACATGCCCGAAGCCAAGCTCGCCCGCGAAGCCGAACTCTGCTACGCCACTGTCGCCATGGTCACCGACTACGACTGCTGGCACCCTGACCACGACGACGTGACCGTGGAGCAGATCATCAAAGTGCTGCTGGCCAATGCCGACAAAGCCAAGACGCTGGTGAAGCATCTGGTGCCGCATGTCGGCAACGATGCCAAGGCCTGCGACTGCGGCTGCCGCACCGCGCTGCAATATGCGCTCATCACCGCGCCGGAAGCACGCGATGTATCAATGAAGAAGAAGCTGCAAGCGATAGCTGGGCGGGTGCTGTAATAATGCCGTCATTCCGGCGTAGGCCGGAATCCAGTGGTTTTAATGACTGGACACGGGCCTACGCCGGTGTGACGAACGATTTTGAATGCTGATACGCAGGCAAGCAATGACCGAACAACAATTACGTACTGAGTTACTGCAAACCTCCCGCCGCATGGTCGAACTCGGCCTCAACCGCGGCACGGCGGGCAACGCCTCGGCCCGCTGCGGCGACGACATCCTCATCACCCCGTCCGCCTTGCCGGTTGCCGAAATGACCGAGCAAGACCTGGTACTGATCGCCACAGACGGCAAAGTGCTGCAAGGCCGCAAGCCCTCCAGCGAATGGCGCTTCCACTGCGACATCTTCAATGCCCGCCCCGAGATTGGCGCCGTGCTGCACATGCATTCAACCTACGCCACCACCATGGCTTGCATGGGCCGTGACATACCCGCCGTGCACTATCACATCGCCATCGCAGGCGGCGACACCATCCGCTGCACTCCTTACACCATCTTCGGTGAACAGAACCTCTCCGACCTCGCGCTGGAAGCCTTGCGCGACCGCAAAGCCTGCCTGCTCGGCAACCACGGCATGATCGCCTTGGGCAAAGACCTGGACGATGCACTGTCTGTCGCGCATGAAGTCGAGTACCTGTGCGAGATCTACTGGCGCGCGTTGTCGGTGGACGAACCCAAGATACTCACCGCGCAGCAGATGCATGAGGTGAAAGCAAAGTTCGTAGAGTACAAGAAGCGTAGTTAGAATGATGCACTCAAAAAACCACGTCATTCCGGCGAAGGCCGGAATCCAGCGAAACAAATATCCCGCGCAGCGGACGAGATTGGAAGTATTTAGACCTGCTTCGCAGGAAGTATTCAATTGCCTGGATTCCGGCCTTCGCCGGAATGACGGGGTTTAAGAAGATTTTTGTTAATTGATATTCAGGAAACCACCATGCCCATCAAATCCCGAGTCCGCACCGTCCCCCATTACCCCAAACAAGGCATCATGTTTCGCGACATCACCACGGTGCTCAAAGACCCCGTCGGCCTGCGCGCCACCATCGACGAACTGGTGCGCCGCTACAAGGACGTGAAGATCGACAAGATCGCCGGCATCGAATCGCGCGGCTTTATCATCGGTACACCGCTGGCCTACGCGCTCGGCGTCGGCTTCGTGCCCATCCGCAAAAAAGGCAAACTGCCCGCCGAAACCATCGGCCACGACTACGCGCTCGAATACGGCACCGACCGCATCGAGATCCACACCGATGCCATCTCCAAGGGCGAAAAGATACTGCTGGTGGACGACCTCATTGCCACTGGCGGCACCGCAGAAGCTGCAGTCATTCTCATCGAGAAGATGGGCGGCAAGATCATCGAATGCTGCTTCATGATCGACCTGCCGGATATCGGTGGTCGCGCGCGGCTGGAGAAGCGCGGGCACAAGGTATTTTCGTTGTGCGAATTTGAAGGTGATTGATCCATGAAAGTCGAAACCCTGCGCTGGTTCAACAACCGGCTGGAAATGATAGACCAGCGCATCCTGCCTGCTGCGTTTGAATACCTGAGTTATTACACCGCCTCTTCGGTAGCCGAGGGCATACGCCATATGGTGGTGCGCGGTGCGCCTGCCATCGGTGTGGCGGCCGCCTATGGCGTGGCGCTGGAGGCACAGCATTTGCAGGAGAAATCTGCGGACGATTTCAAGTCGGGCATGGAGGCCGGCTTTACTGTGCTGGCGGCCAGCCGCCCGACGGCGGTGAATCTGTTCTGGGCCTTGCAGCGCATGCGCAAGGTGTGGGAAAGCGTTGCAGCGCAAACCACGCAACAAATCGCGCAGCGCTTGCTGGCCGAGGCGCATGAGATTCTGGCCGAGGATATCCGCATCAACAAGGCGATGGGCGCGCATGGTGCAGCCTTGCTCAAGGACGGGGCGCGGGTGTTGACGCATTGCAACGCGGGGGCGCTGGCGACGGCGGGGTGGGGCACGGCGCTGGGGGTGTTCCGCTCGGCGGTGGAGGCGGGCAAGAAGATTTCGGTCATCGCCGACGAGACGCGTCCTTTCCTGCAAGGCGCGCGGCTGACAGCGTGGGAGATGGTGCAGGAGAATATTCCGGTGACGCTGATCACCGACAATATGTCGGGTCATCTGATGGCGCACGGCGAGATCGACGCGGTGGTGGTGGGTACGGATCGCGTGGCGGCCAACGGCGATGTGGCGAACAAGATCGGCACTTATATGGTGGCGGTGCTGGCGAAGCGGCACAACATCCCGTTCTATGTGGCGTGCCCGCTCTCGACCATCGACCTGAATATCGCTTCGGGCAAGGACATCCCCATCGAGGAGCGTTCGGTGGAGGAGGTGAAGGGTTTCCGCGATTATCACTGGGCGGCGGAGGGGGTGAAGATACGCAATCCGGCGTTTGATGTGACCCCGGCCGAGCTGGTGACGGGGTTGATCACGGAAAAAGGGGTGGTGCTTGCTCCCGATGTCCATAACATCAAGAAGTTAATGTCCGCTTGAGTCCTCGCAAATCAGCAAACCCCGCTTCCCGCATGAAAACGCGGCGGGGTTTTGCTCGATACTCTTAAATACCTGTTTCCATTGGGCTGACCTTTTGGTACAATCCGCGCCGTTTTCAGATGGGCTTCAGGCCCGTTTTTTATTTGTGGGTACGAATATGGATGTGGCGAAGCTGGTAGAAACGACGCTGGCCGGCATGGGTTACGAGCTGGTCGATCTGGAGTTGTCCGGACGCGGATTGATGCGTGTATTCATGGACAAGCCGGACGGTATCGCGGTGGAAGACTGCGAGCGCGTAAGTAACCAGCTGGTGCGCCTGTTCACGGTGGAGGGGGTTGAGTACGAACGCCTCGAGATCTCTTCGCCGGGTCTGGATCGGGTAGTCAAGAAGGAAGCGGATTTTGTGCGGTTTGCCGGACAGAAGGTGCAGATCAAGGTGCGCGTGCCGTTGGCAGGTCGCAAGAACTTCGTCGGCATCATCGGCGAATTGAAGGATGGGGTTTTGCAGTTGGATGTGGATGGCAGCCCGGTAGCAATCGAGCTGTCTAATATGGACAAGGCACGTTTGGTGCCGGTGTTTTAATTCTAGGCTGGTTGGAGACTGTTATGAGTCGTGAAGTTCTGTTGTTGGTGGATGCCTTGGCGCGTGAAAAGAACGTGGACAAGGAGATCGTGTTCGGTGCGCTGGAATCGGCTTTGGCCTCCGCGACCAAAAAGCGTTTCTCGGAAGAAGAGGCGGATGTGCGCGTGAACATCGACCGCGAGACCGGCGAATACGAGTCCTTCCGCCGCTGGGAAGTC
>DMCN01000067.1:6404-26241 GCA_003445795.1 Gallionellaceae bacterium | reverse complement strand
GCGAGCAATTGCAAAAACTCGCGACGGTTCATGTCCATGATGTTTCCTTAGTCAAATCAAAAACACTTGCCCGCAGATTTCGCAGATTACGCAAGATTAAAACCACATTACCCGAGCCCACTCTACGAACCGGCACCTGTAATTCAATCTGCGTGAATCTGCGTAATCTNNCAGGCGTTGTAGGCCTTGGCATTGTAGATGCGGCCGTAGGCGTAGCGCTGCGTCTCTTCGGTATTGCCGCGAGTCTTGCCGAAATGCAGCAGGCTGGGGCCGATGGTGCCGAAGGCGATTTCCTTGGCCGACAGCTGGTGGCAGTTGTAGCAGTTGCCGCCGGCCGGATCTTCAGGCTTGTCGCTCCAGGTCATGCCGCGGCCGCTCTGGGCCAGCTTCTCGCCGGCCTTCCAGTCGCCCATGTACTTGCCGTCGGCCGGCCATTTGACGGCCTTCTCCTGTTCGGCTTCCAGCTTGTGCTTCAGCTTGGCGGGCACGTTGTCCACGTACTTGCTGCATGCCGCCTGCAACTCGTCCTGGTTCACGCGGGTGGCTTTGGCGATGCCCTTGTCGCGGAAGTCCCGCTTGATGATTTCGGCGGTTTTCGCATCCAGCGATGCGGCCTGTGCGGGCAGGATTGCGGCAGCAGCGACCACGACCATTCCAATGATTTGCTTTGCATTCATGTTCATCTCCCCTTTTAGCGTTTCAGGCCTGGACCGTCATACTTGGCGCCGTTCGCGCTGACCGCAAGAAACGTGGTCAACGCCACCGTTGCTTCCGAGGCGAACTTCGGCTCGGGGAAACGCTGTTGGCGGAAGCAGTCGTTCAGACGCCACTGGAAGGAGCGAGTCAGCCCCTGAGAGACACGATAGGCGGGCCAGGTGGTATAGGCCGATTGCGCATCCTTCTTGTTGCTGCTCAGGTTGGGCAGATCCTGCATGCGGATACGTACACCGCTGGTCGCATGGCAGGTCGAACAGGCGAAGTCGTAAGGGCCGGCGCGATAGTTGAAGATGCGCTTGCCGATCTCGTAAGCTTCTTTTTCCTTGGGGTGCTTGACCGAAACGGCCATCTTGACGCCCTTGGACTGGCCGACCACATAGGTGGCCAGCGACGAGATGTCGGAGGGCTTCTTGTCGCTGGCGAACGGCTTGGCGGCAACCTGCTCTTCCGTCAATCCTTGCAGCGTGGTCATGCAGGTCAGCAGGCGCGACTCCAGGTCCTGCACCTTGCCGGTGTCCTTGAAGTAGCGCGGCAGTTCGGCGTAAGCGCCTTTCACCACGCCGGGCCCCTTGCCCAGATCGCACTTTTCCAGCGTCGCCTGATTGGGACCCGCTGCCGTTTTCCACAGTTCTTCGCCACGCATCTCGTCGAATTCGGCAGGATTGCCGTCGCTGATCATCTCGCGATACGCCTCGATCTTGTCCGAATCGGATGCCGAGTCGTCGGCCGCCTGCGCCGCTCCGCTTGCTGCCAGTGCCAATACCAAAATCATTCTTGTTAATCTGCTGGTATTCATCAATGCCTCCCTGAGTGATTTCCGACTGCACGATCTGCGCAGCCAGTTCAGTTTGCCTAGCTCTATGCCGCGATCGCGGCCTCGTCGGTGCGCGTATCGCCCTTGTTGTCCATCCAGGTGACCGTAACCTTTTCGCCGACGGCTCCGCCCTTGAAGCGGAACAGCAGGTAGGGGTTCTTGGAGATGGATTGGCCATACTGCGCCTCCAGCACGGTGCGGCCCTGATGCTGCGCCTTCACCTCGGTGATGAACCAGGCCGGAACCAGTGTGCCGTCGGCTTCCTTGCGCAGGCCGGTTTCCATCTCGTGTTGCATGAGTACTTTGACTTCAGTCACGCCGTCTTTGACAGAGGCGCGTATCTTCATTGGATTGCCCATGATGTTTTTCCTTGATTGATTGGATTGAGCCTGGCGACCGTTAACCGCCGCAACCGCCGGCAGTCACTTTGACTTCTCTGGCGGCGCGATAGAACTTGCCGTCTGCCTTGACCAGAGCAACCACATTGGCGGTCTGCCCCATCTTGACGCGCGTGGTGACAATGCCTTCGGTGCCCTGCGGGAAAGTAAAGTTGGCTGCCAGCACATTGGGATTCTTGTCCACAAAGATCGAGATCTGCTGGACGTTGGCGAGGGTGCAGGCGACCGTAACGGGAACGACCGAGCCGTTCTCGGCGATCTCCGGCACGGTGAGCTTGATTGCGTCGCTATTATCGGGCTTCTCCACACCCAGTGCAGCCAGCGCTTCATCCATGCTCTTGGAAGAGAATGCTGTCTTGTTCCATTCCGCGAATGCCTTGCCGGGTTGCAGCAGGCCGAGTGCGCCGAACAGCGCCATCAGACCGATCCCGCCCCCAGTCTTGAGCGCCTTGCGACGCTCCAAATCTATATCCCTATTCATCGAGCTTCTCCTCTTTGTGGTTCATGTTGCGCGGCTTCGGTTCCGTCTCGCCGCGAATGGGTCATGCGCACTTCTACTCCTACAGCGACTACTGCTTTGTTGCCTTAAACGAACAGACAGATATCGGTGTCCCCTGCAAAACTCGTGAATGTCGCGGTGGCGCCGTATTCGACGCTCTCTTCGATTGTGGTGCTTCCGCAACGAATACTACTACTCGGCATAAAACTTGAGTTAGATTATAGGGTAATTTAATGACACAACGTCCATAGCCTTGAAGGGGGGCTTGCGATAACCCGTTGGAGTTAGCAAATCAAGCCCTCGGTTTCAGTCTACTCAACGCTAAATCAGGAATGGACATTCCGCCACCGCCGTCGCACGAATCGGATGCGATTCATGCATAATCATCAAGTTACGGAATGCCCGGTGATGTTAAAGCACCTCTGAGTCAGGCTTACTCCATCATCTTTAGCTGGATCTTCATGGTGATGGCGGAACCCGCAATGATGGACAGAAGCGCCAGCAACGAGCCCAGCGAAAGCGTGGATATACCGGTGATGCCCTGCCCGATGGTGCAGCCCGCGGCAACGACGGCACCGAATCCCATCAAAATCGCGCCGCCAATATGGAAGAGCATGTCCTGTACAGAGGAGAAAGCTTCCAGGCGAAATGACTTGCTGATCAATGCATAGATGAGCGAACCGAAGGCAACCCCCAAAACGGTGGCGATACCGAAGGTGATGATCTTCGAGACATCCGTCGAGTAGGCCAAATATTCCAGACTGTAAGCGGATGGTGCGACGAAGGACATCGATTCAGGACGGTTGGAGCTGGTGCCAAAATAGGCCATCTCCAGTGTCTCGGGATTCTCCGCCAGACCGAGATGACCGGTGACATACCAGCTGCACACCACGACCGCGCCAATGACCAAAGCCGCCAGGTTGTTGTTTAGATCCTTGCGGAACTTCGCATCCTTGTATACGAACAGGATGATGGACAGTGCCACCACAGCAGTCATCACCAGTTGCAGGGTTTGCGCACTGATGCCGCCGGCACCCGAGAACAGCGCGGGCAGCAACTGGCCGTTCTCAAAATAGACGGTGCCGAAAGAAGACTGCAGCACGTTGATGCGGAAGGTGCCGAGCACGCCTTTCATGGTGACGATCGCCGCAAAGCCCATGAAAAATATGACCACCAGCGATCTCAGGTTGCCGCCGCCAAGGCGCACCAGATTCTTGTTGGCACACCCGCCGGCCAGCGTCATGCCGACACCAAAGCACAGGCCACCCACAACATAGCTCAGCCAGTAGAAATTTTTGCTGGCATACAGTGACTCAGAAAAATTGACTGCATTGGTATAGGCCAGCACGCTGACTCCGACCATGGCGACCGCCATGGCAAGCAGCCAGGCACGCATGCGCCCCCAGTGTTCCATATTGACGACATCCGAGATGGCGCCCATCGTGCAGAAATTGGTTTTGTTCGCGATGAAACCGAACGCGACTCCGAGCGCGAATCCACTCAGGACAATGAAAGTGATCAAATTTGATGCATCCATGAATTGGTTCTCCCTATACAACTAAAAAAACCCCGCCTGACAGACTGCCAGGCAGGGTTCGTTTGACACCTACGTTGCCAGGATCAGGTCGACATCTCGACAAGAATGTTCTTGATCCAGCTTTCCGCATACATCGCTTCGGTCTCGGACAGATCGGCAGAGACACCGACTGAACCGGGAACCGCCTCGATCGCCTGAGAGCTTGCGTTCACACGATAGACACCAGTCACACTGACCGCTTCCGTCGCCGACAGGTAGCTGTAGCAGGTGTTGATCGCGGACATCTCGGTCATCTTGCGGCCGTTCATCATCGCCACGATGTTGGTGGCGCAGACTTTGGCTTCCGAGTTGGCGGAATAACCCGACTTGGGCATCGCGCCCGCGATGGAAGAGTCGCCGATGACGTGGATGTCCGGATGGTTCCTCGACTCGAAGTCGAAGGAGCGCACCGGGCACCATTTTCCGTCGGGACCAACCAGACCGGCCACATGGGCGATATGGCCTGCCTTCTGCGGCGGAATGATGTTGATGACATCGCCCTTCACCTCTTCGATCCCCTCGATCAGCACCGTCATGTTCTTGTTGTCCACTTCGGTGACCTTCTTGGCGGGACGGTAGTCGATGATGCCCTGGTAATGCTTCTTCCAGCCCTTGAGGAACAGACCTTTCTTCGACACGATGTCCGGATTCGCATCCAGCACGATGATCTTGGAGCCGGGCTTGTGCTGCTTGAGGTACATGGCGATCATGCTGGTGCGTTCGTACGGTCCGGGCGGGCAACGGAACGGTGCCAGCGGGATCGACAACACAACGGTGCCGCCCGGCTTCATCGCCTCGAGCTGCTTGCGCAGCAGCACGGTCTGCGGGCCTGCCTTCCAGGCGTGCGGCATGATCTGATCGTCATAACCCTTGATCTCGTTCGTGCGGAACTCGATACCGGGAGACACCACGCACTTCTCGTACGGGAAATCGCCTGCTGAAGTCTTCACGATATGCGCCTTGGCATCGATGCCGGTCACTTCGGCCTGCACCACCTTGATGCCGTGATTGGCAGCCAGTTGGTCGTACTTGATGGTCAGCGAAGACAGGTCCGGCAACAGGCCCCCGATGTAGAGGTTGCTGAACGGGCAAGATATGAAATGGTCGTTGCGCTCGATCAGTGTCACCTCGATGGTGGGATCCTGCATGCGAAGGTACTTGGCTGCGATAGTGCCGCCGTAGCCGCCGCCGATAACAACCACTTTGCGCGCACCCGCCTTGTTGGTGGTGGCGCAACCGGCCAGACCGAGCGTGGCGACACCGGCGCCAGCGCCGAGGAGCTTGAGGAAATTTCTGCGTTCCATAGTCATGTTGTTTTTCTCCTTGTTATTTCTGGCTGGCATAGAAATGCGCCGCGGCTTCCCATTCGGCAGCAGTCAGCGATTTAACCTTCTCTGCTTTCTTCTCGGAGATCTTGCGCTTGCCGTCGCGGAACTCGCCCATCTGGATCTGCAGATACTTCAGCCATTGGCCGGCCACAACGGGAGTGTCTTCCTCAAACTCCTTGCCGTTTTCCAGGTGGCAGCGTTTGCAGGCGTTGTCATAGACGACCTTGCCCTGGGCGACCAGCGCGGGATCGACTGCCGTGGTCTGTGCCGCGGGTTTCTGCTTGGCGAAGAAGTCGGCCATCGCGACGATCTGCTCGTCGCTGTAGCCCTTGACCAGACGTGTCATGACGGTGCCGCTGCGCTCGCCGCTCTTGAACTTCTTCATCGCATCGATGAAAAAGACCTTCGATTGTCCGGCGAGGCTGGGCATGCTGGGTCCGGCGCTGGCACCGTTAGTACCGTGACATCCGGCACAAGCGTAGGACAGTATTTCCGCGGTTGGCGGCACTGCATATGCAGCAGCCGAAAAGACCAAGGCAACGAATGCCAAAGCCAATCCACTCCATTTTTTTCTCATCTTTTGCTCCTCGTTCTGTGTATGAAGCTCCCTGTAGCGGGTGTTGCCACCCGCTGCCTGTACTACGTTGTTGCCTTGCTGCCGTATTACCTTGTTGCTGTAATGCTTGATTCTTTACTGTTTCACTGCGCTGAAGTCTGCCGCAGCGTTGTCCAGGCCGAGCGTGTAACCCAGCGACACCTGGTGGAAGCGTCCGTCGGCGTTGTCGTCGTGGATAGCGAAGCCGATGTTGTAGAGCTTGCCCGCCGCGATGGTGTGGTCACCCTTGCCGCCGGCGGCCAGCGTGCGCTCGAACACCACAGTCCAGTGCTTGCCGCTCTTCTTGCCATCGGCCTTGATCAGGCTCTTGCCGCCGTCCATGTGGCGCGCATCCAGAATGTAGCCGTCGCGCGCCTTGTCCTTGCTGCGGAACTGGATCACGTCCATGAACTTGCCTTCCTTCAGCGCAGCCTCGATCTCGGCGTCCGACTTCAGCTTGTCCCAACCGCCGCGGGTATTGCCGGTCACGCTGAGCCCGGTACGCGATTCCTTGAGGTACTTGGTGACGCCGTCGCCCCAGCCCAGCTCCTTGGCCTTGGCGTGACCCTTGGCGCCCGCATCGTTCGCATCCGACATGCCGCGCAAGTCCTGGTGGCAGGTCGCCCAGCAACCGCCGCGGTCGGCGTACTCGACCTTGCTGTCGTCGAACATCACGGTCAGCTTCATGTCGTTCTTCGGATCCATCTTCACTCCGCCACCGGCCTTGGGCGTATCCCACTCAAAGCGCAGATAAAGTTTGTTGCCGTCATGCGCGGCCTGCACAGTGACCGGGATGGAACCGGCCTTGCCCTTGGGCACCGCGTTGTCCAGCGGCTTGCGCTCGTTGCCGACCGGCTTGCCGGCCACGATCTTGTCGCCTATCTCCACCGCATCGGTATCGTGGCATTTCACGCAGGCGCGCTTCTTTTCCAGGATCTGGTTGGCAGCGGAATGGTCCTTCTTGATCAGCACCCATTCCAGGCCGGACTGGCCGGGATAGAACAGCGGCACTTTGACAGCAGGCACCTTGCTCCAGTCGGGGGCTGCCAGCACAGGACCGGCGATCAGGGCGCTCATCAGGGTAACAGCGATTTTCTTCATCTTCATCGACTCCAGGTACGTTGTAATGACTGCGGAGCTGCATGGCAGCCGCCCCGCCATGCAGCTTCAGATTGCGGCCGGCGCTTCCTCTTCCTTTTGTTCCAGCTGGGAATGGACGGGCTTGTGTGCGATGCCTTTGTGGCACTCGATACACGTGATCTTGTCTTCCTGCGCTTCCTCATGCTTGATCTGCGAACGCGCCTTCTGCTTATCCGGATCCATGGTGGCGAAGTTGTGGCAGTTGCGGCATTCCTTGGAATCACGACTCTCCATCCGCTCCCACACGCGCTTGGCCATCTCCAGACGGTGCGCCTCGAATTTCTCCGGGGTGTCCACGATGCCGCTGATATGGCCGATGATGTCGCGCGCCGCAATCAGTTTCTGCAGCGACTTGTACATGTAATCGACGGGAGTCTTGCTGCTGGCGACGTGACAGTCGGAGCAATTGACGGTGGTGCCGCTACGATTCTTGTAGTGGACCGTCTGTTTGAGTTCCTCATAGGGAATGGTCATCTCGTGGCAGGAAGTGCAGAACTCGGAGCGGTTGGTCCACTCCATACCCATGTTCAAACCGCCCCAGATGATGATGCCTAATGCCATACCCACAAAGAGCAAGGAAATGAACGAACATTTGGGAGGCCGCTTGAGCCTGTTCCATATGCTTTCCTTGGCGGGTGCCTGTTTCTCCTTCTGCGCTTCTTCGACCATCTCTTCCCTTTCCTCTATATAGTTTTTTTAGATTCTAAGTTGACGATGTAGCGGCCTGTCCATGTGCGCCATGTCCAGGCTGAATTTTGGTAGCTTATCAGCCGATAGCCACCTCGTCGGTACGTTTTTCGCCGCGATTGTCGGTCCAGGAGAGTGCGAGCTTGTCGCCTGCCTTTCCGCCCTTGAAGCGGAACACCAGGAACGGGTTTTTGGATACGGAAGTGCCGAACTGGCCTTCCAGAAGCGTTCTGCCGTTATGTTGCACCTTAAAATCGGTGATATACCATGCCGGCACGAGTTTGCCCGATTCGTCCTTGCGACGACCGGTCTCCATCTCGTGCTGCATCAGTGCGCGCACTTCTGTCACGCCATTGGCCGCGACAGCTTTCATTTTGGTCGGGTCCGACATCAGCAACCTCCCGCAGTGACTTTGACTTCCCTGACCGCCTTGTAGAACTTTCCGTCCGCCTTGACCAGCGCGATGACAGTGGAGGTCTGCGCCATCTTGATACGGGTCGTGATGAAGCCTTCCGTCCCTTCGGCCATCGTCAGATTCTCAACCAGTGCGGTCGGATTCTTCTCGACCAGGATGGATATCTGTTCGGTGCGGGGGAATTTGGACTCTACCGTGATGGGCACCATAGCACCGTTTTCGGCGGTTTCGGGCACATCGAGGATGACGAGGTTGCTGTCCGCTGGCGCCAGTCCGCCCATTGCCTGAAAAGCCTCCTTCAGCGACTTGGCTTCAAAGACTTTGCGGTCAACTGCAGCCCAGGCCGACTTCGGTAACAACCCCAGTGTGGCAAGCATACCGAAAAGGCCCAAGCCGACACCCGCCTTGAGAGCTTGGCGACGACTAGAATCTATCGTGCTGTGATCATTTTCCTGCATTAACATCTCCTAATATAGCTAATAGAATCAGCCAGTAGCAGATTTGATAGCAGCCTTGCATCAGCGTCCATAACCAGCACGGGGGGGACATGAGATAGCCCTTAGGGGTTATGCGGTTATTTGACTAAATTAGTATGTCATTTTTCAACTTCAGGAGATGGCACGTGAAGGTGCATGTAGCCTGCAAGTTGCCCGCCGCAACCATATTAACGCTAAGTCACGACGCGCACAAAATTCTTGCGCACCCCGGCGCGGCGCTGATGATATTTCGTCGACAACTCTTCCCATTCGATGACCAGCGTACCCCCGGTGACCTCATGCTGCTTCTCCCAATTGGTCAGCAGATCGAGACAGGCATGGTCGATGTAATCCAGATGTTCGAAGTGGACGTGCACTTCGGCACCCGGGCGTATCTCTTCGAGCGCGGCGGCCAGCTGGGGCAGACGGATCAGCGTGGCCGCACCTTTCAGATGAAGCTGAACGCGGTTGCGCACGATATCCTCGTCCCATTTGATCTCCAGGTGCGAGAACGCATGCAGCAACTTGAGTATCGACAGGCCGAGACCGATCAGCACGCCTTCCAGCAGATTGCTGGCAACGATCATGACGATGGTGATGAGATAGATCGCCACTTCGCTCCTGCCGAACCTGAGCAGATCGGGGACCGCCTTGGGATAGGCCAGCTTCCAGCCGGTGAACACCAGTACCGCCGCCAGGCTGGCGACCGGAATGTAACTCAGGGTGAACGGCAGCACCGCCGCGAATAGCAGCAGCCAGACGCCGTGCAGGAATGCGGAAGCGCGCGTCTTGCCGCCCGCCTCGACATTGGCAGTGGAGCGCACGATCACGCCGGTCATCGGCAGCGCGCCCAGCACGCCGCAGATCGAATTGCCCACGCCCTGCGCGACCAGTTCCTTGTCGTACTTGGTACGCGGCCCCTGGTGCAACTGGTCCACCGCGCTCGCGCTCAGCAGCGTTTCCGCACTGGCGATGAAAGCGACCGAGACAGCGGCGATCAGTATCTCCTTGTTGAATGCAAGACGCAGATTCTCCAGTGTCGGATACTTGATCACCGACCAGAAATTGTTGATATCTTCCGGGTTGGCGAGCAGGTCGGGAATGTATTTGATCTTCAGTTGCATCACGACAGAGACGATCACCGCCGCCACCACCGCCACCAGCGGGCCCGGCAACACTTTCAGCCGTTTCGGCGCAAACATGCTCCACAGCACGATGATCGCGATGGTCAGCAGGCCGACGAAGAACGCCTGCAATGAGCTGCCGCCGGAAGTGAACGTATCCATCAGCGCCGGCACGATACCGGCGAAGTTATCCATGCCGGAACCGATTGGCTTGTTGTCGAGCATGACGTGAAACTGCGAAGCGAGGATCAGCACGCCGATACCGGCCAGCATGCCGTGGATGACCGCGGGCGACACGGCACGGAACCACTGCCCGAGCTTGAGCACTCCGGCGGCCAGTTGCAGCAGACCGGCCAGCAGCACGATCACGCCCAGCATCGCGATGCCGTGATGTTGCACCAGTTGCCACACCAGCACGGTCAGGCCCGCCGCCGGACCGCTGACCTGCAAAGGCGAACCCGCAATCAGGCCGACCACCAGCCCGCCAACGATGCCGGTGACCAGCCCTGCCATCGGCGACACACCGGAAGCGATCGCCACGCCCATGCACAGCGGCAACGCCACCAGAAAGACGACTACCGAAGCCAGTGCATCCTTGCCTATCGTTGCCCGAAAACCCTGAATTGCCCTGCTGCCTTGAAGCGAATGCGACATTCCTGAAGCCCCAATAAAGATTCGTTCCTATAACCAGGTTCTGATACCGTCGTTGTCACCGATGCTCTGCTTCAGCAGACGGCGCTTGGCATCCGGCTTCACCTTAATCACTTCGGCATAGATATCTTCCAGCGCCTTCTCCTCATCCATGAAGAAGTTCTCCTCGCCGATATATTTCAGCAGGCCGGAATGACGCATCACGTCGAGCACCTGTTTCTTCAGCCCGCTGAACACCACACGGATGCCGCCGGCACGCAGGCGCTCGACCAGATGGTGAATGACTTCCTCACCCGAAGCATCAAGTTGATTGATGCCGTCACTCACGATCAGCAGACATCTGGCCTGCGGGTTGTTGGCCACCGCCTCCAGCACGGTATCCTCGAAGTAGGGCACGTTGGCAAAATACAGCGAGCCATCGTAGCGCATGGCGATGATGTTCTCGCTCACCGGCAGGTTGTGCACCTTCACGTCGCGCAAGTGACCATCAGGATGGCGGCCGAGGATGGCGACACGCGGTTTCATGGTGCGGTACAGATACAGGATGATCGCGAGACCGGCTCCGATTATGATGCCGTTGTCCAGGTGCGGCGCGAAGGCCAACGTGGCAACGAAGGTGACCACGGAGGCGACGCCGTCATGCTTGTGCGTGTGCCAGGCATGCGCGATGGCCTTGAAGTTGACCAGACCGATCACTGCCATCATGATCACCGCCGCCAGCACCGCCTGCGGCAGGTGATACAGCAGCGGCGTGAGGAACAGCAGCGTGACCAGCACGATCAGTCCGGCGAACACGTTGGACAGGCCGGTGACTGCGCCCGCGTTGAGGTTCACCGCAGAGCGCGAGAACGAACCGCTGACCGGGAACGACTGACTCAGACTGCCGACGATGTTGGAGATACCCTGCCCGAGCAACTCCTGGTTGGGGTCGATGCGTTGTCTGGTCTTGGCTGCCATAGCCTTGGCGATGGAGATCGCTTCCATAAATCCGACCAGTGAGATCACCAGCGCGCTGGACAACAGCGACATCATGGTCTCCCAGCTCATCTTGGGCAAACCGATGTCGGGCAGACCGGAGGGAATGCTGCCGACCACTTCGCCGCCGCCGACCAGCTTCAACTCACCCTTGCTCACTTTCTTGATGCGCCAGCGATAACCGTCGGACAGCTCACCCTGCGGCACCTGCCCGGTCAGATACAGTTTGGCCGGTTGCGTATCGGTCGCCGGAACCTGTTCGAAGATGAATTTGCGCAATGAACGCGCGGCCTTGCGGCTCTCCCCTTCCAGGTGTTCGATCTCCAGCTTGATCAGTTCGGTCTCGTATCTCAGCGCCGCAATATGCTGCCCGCTGCCATCTTTCGACTTCTGCATTAGCTTGAGCTCGGCCGTCTTGGCGCTGAGCACACCGTTCAATTCCTCCATCCTGATCTCGCCACGCGAAAAATCGTTGGCCAGCGTCTTGACCTCAATATCCGCGATCTCCTCGATCTTGCCCTTGCTGTTGTGCTCGAAGCCGATGGCGAAGCTGGCGACGGTGGTGATGGCCACCGCGATCAGCACGCCGGGCAACTTGGGCGCGAACTTCTTCAATCCCCACATGATGGCAAAGGCCGAGACACCCATAATCAGCGTCGGCCAGTGCGTCTCGCCGATCTGCAGCAAGACACCCCAGATGTCGTTGATGAAATGTTCGCTGCGTCCCATGGACACGCCGAACAGTTTGTTGAGCTGGGACAAGCCGATGATGATGGCGGCGGCGTTGGTGAAACCGACGATCACCGGGTGCGACAGGAAGTTCACCACCACGCCGAGTTTGAAGATACCCAGACCCAGCTGGATCAGACCAACCATCAACGCAAGCAGGATGGCCAATGCGACGAACTGTTCGGAACCGGTTGCCGCCAGCGGTGCCAGCGCGGAAGCCGTCAGCAGCGAAGCAACCGCGACAGGCCCGGTGGCGAGTTGCGCCGACGAACCCCACATGGCCGCGATGATGCCGGGCAGGAAGGCTGCATACAGGCCGTAGTAGGCGGGCAGTCCCGCCAGTTGCGCGTAAGCCATGGATTGCGGGATGAGCACCAGTGCGACGGTGATACCCGCGATCAAGTCGGTTCTGACGTTCGCACCGTTCAGCGGCCACCAGGACAGGAATGGAAAGATGCGTGCAAGACGGCTATTCATACTGCCCCCGGTTTCAAATTGCAGGAATCATGCGCTGGTCAGAAAATCAGGTTCAGCATGATCATCAGCACGGCGATGAACAGGATGGTCATGATACCGCCCGCGCGCATGTAATCGGCCACGCGGTAACCGCCCGGCCCCATCAACAGCGCGTTGACCTGATGGGTCGGCAGGAAGAATGAGTTCGAAGTCGCCAGCGCCACGGTCAGCGCGAACACTGCCGGGTCGGCACCCGCGCCGATGGCGATGTTCACGGCCAGCGGCACCAGCAGCACTGTCGCACCCACATTCGACATCACCAGCGTAAAGAACGTCGCCAGGATGGCGATCGCCAACTGGATCACCCAGATCGGCGTGCCGCCCAGCAGCAACAGCGTCTGTTCCGCGATCCACTTTGCCGTGCCGCTGGTCTCGACCGCGAGGCCGAGCGGGATCAGACTGGCCAGCAGGAACACCGACTTCCAGCTCACCGCGCGGTAGGCCTCCTCGATGCTGAGCACGCGCAACAGGATCATGCCGATGGCGCCGGTCATCAGCGAGATCGACAGCAGAGTGTCGGTGAACAGGATCAGCACGAGCGCGATGGCGAAGCAGGCGAGTGCGGCACTCACTTTGTGCGGGCGCATTTCCTCGTGCGGGAACTCGGTGGTGACGACAACGAAGTTCTTGTCCTTTTCCAGATGTGCCAGCGCTTCCCATCCGGTATGCACGATCAGCGCATCGCCTGACTGCAGTGGCAGGTTGCGCACGCCGTCGCCTTCGCGCAGGGTGTTGCCGCCGCGATGCAAGGCTGTCAGAGAGATACCGTAGGTTTTGCGCATCCAGACATCGCGCGCGCTCTTGCCGATGAGTTCGGATCCGGGCGGGATGACGATCTCGGCGATACCCGCCTTGGCAGGCGAAAGTTGATCGGCAAAGGTCTCCATTTCATCGCGCAGTTGCAATCCCTTGGCGGCAACGAATTCGTTCAGCCGCTCCGGCGCGCCGAGCAGGCCCAGTACGCTACCGGCAGCAATCTCGACGTCGCGCGAAGGTCCCATGCGCAGGTCGTCGCTACCGCGCATGATGGCGACAACGCGCAAACGGTAAGGCCGCTCGATGTCATCGAGTGTCTTGCCGACCAGCCGGCTCTCGGGCGGCACCACCACTTCGCGCACCGCATAGTCGAGACCGTATAGATTCTGGAAATAATCCATCGCATTGGCGCCGCTGGTGACGCCGTCGCTCGTGTTGCCGGGCAGCACATAGCGCCCGGCGAAGACGAAATAGGCGATGCCGGAAGCCAGCAGTGCCAGACCGATGGGCGTGACGGTGAACAGCGACCATGTCTCCATCTGCTGCTCCGGCGGCAATGCCTTGTTCGATGCCAGGATCAGGTCATTGAGCAGGATCAGCGGGCTGGAACCGACCATGGTAATGGTGCCGCCGAGAATGGCGCAGAAGCCCATCGGCATCAGCAGGCGCGACATCGGCAGGCCGGTGCGCGCCGAGATACGACCGACCACCGGCAGGAACAGCGCGGCGGCGCCGACGTTCTGCATGAAACTGGAGATGAAGCCGACCGTGCTGGAAATCGCCGGGATGATACGTCCTTCGGTATTGCCCGCCACCCGGATGATGAAGCTCGCCACCTTGCTCATCAGGCCGGTCTTGTCCAGCCCCGCACCGACGATCATCACCGCGATGATCGAGATCACGGCATTGCCGGAGAAGCCGCTGAAGAGTTCCCTGCCCTGCACCAGCGGTTTGGGCAGATCGATCAGGCTGCCGAAATGACTGATCAGACCCAGCAAGACCATGATGCTGACCGCCGCCACATCGACACCGACCACCTCGAAAGCGAACAGATACACCGTCAACAACAGCAGGTTGAGAACAACGGCGATCTCGCGACTTGGCGCGAACATGAATGCGGACACGCCGACCAGCGCGAAGATGACGGCGGCGATGACGGTTCTGGTCTGGATGGTTTTGCTGCTCATTGTATGAATCCCCGATTTGTTCTGACTGATGTTTGCATTCCCTGCAGAGTCACTTTGCTACAGCTGATTCATGCTGTCCGCGGCTCCCCGTCCGGCAATCTCTCATGACATTCCGAGAATATGCGCGCCGTGCAGTTGCGGCAGATCTCAGGGTCAAGCGTGGAATAGATCGGCTTGATCCAGTTAGACATGGTCGGAAAGAACCCGCCCTCCCCGATATCATCCAGCTTGTCCGACTTGCGCAGGAACTTGTAGATATCGTCCTTGCAGCGATAGAAATAGAGGCCGCCTCCCATCTTGCGGCGGCGGCGCGCTTCCTGCGCCAGCATCTCGGCACCCGCCACATCGACAAAACTGATACCGCGCGCGATGACCAGCACGGATTTCTTCTGCGGTTCGATCTCGTCTATCTTCTGTAGGCTGCTCTGCACATGGTCCACCGCACCAAAGAAGATCGCACCGTTCAGACGCACCATGGCCAGTTGCGGACATTGCGGATGGTCTTCGGCGCCGACGAAGTGATATGCGCCCTCCTCCTTCGCCGGCACCACCGGCACGATACCCGGACGCGAGACACGGAACAGGTAGATGGCGAGCGAAAGCAGGATGCCGAAGAAGATGCCCTTCTCCAGATCGACCAGCGTGCCCAGCAGGGTCACCCACAATATGACCGTCTCGGAACGGCTGGTCTTGCCAATGCTGCTAATGTGGTGAAAATCGATCAATCCCCAGGCAACCAAAAACAGGATGCCCGCCATTGCCGCGGTCGGCAGGTAGGAGGCCAGCGGCGCGACCAGCAGCAACACCAGCACCAGGAAGAGTGACGCATACACCGTCGCCATCGGCGTCTTTGCGCCCGCAGCATAGTTCACGCCGCTGCGGTTGAACGAACCGCACGAGGCGTAACTGGAGAAGAAACTGCCAATCAGGTTGGACAGGCCCTGACCGATGAACTCCTGGTTGCCGTCGATACGCTGCTCCGATTTCACCGCGATGGAGCGAGAGATGGAGACCGCCTCCGTCAGTGCCAGCATGGTCACCACCAAAGCGGGGAACAGCACCTTGTGGATGGTCGCGTAGGAGAAGTCCGGCAGCGACAGCGGCGGCAGATGCGCGGGCAAGGCCCCCACGGTCGTAATTAGCGTGGTCTCCACGCCAAGCTGCAGATTAAGCAAATAGGCGATCACGCTGCCAATCACCATCGCCACAATCATGTACGGCAGCTTGGGGATGTATATCTTGGCCAGAATACCCGTAGCCAGCGTGACCGCGCCGACCAGCGTGACCCAGGGATTGATATTGCCGAACTGCTCGATGAAACGTTCGATCACCACATGAAAGTGCGCGCCGCGCTCGATGGCGATACCAAAGAAGTTCTTCACCTGGCTGGCCGCGATGAGCAGCGCCGCGCCTGCAGTGAAACCGATCACCACGGTGTGCGAGATGAAGTTGACCAGCACACCCATGCGCGCCAGACCCAGAATCAGCTGGAACAGCCCCACCAGAAAGGTCAGCGTGAGCACCATACTGATGAACTCGGGCGAACCGGGATCGGCCAGCGGACTCATGGCAGCGAACACCGCGATGGAGATGGCGGTGGTTGGCCCCGACACCAGATGCCAGCTCGACCCGAACAGGGCGGCGATGATCGCGGGCACCATCGCCGCGTACAGACCATATTCCGGCGGCATGCCGGCGATGGTGGCGAAGGCCACACCCTGAGGCAACACGATCAGCGCGCCGGTGATACCCGCGACCAGATCGGCACGGGTGGTTTGCTTGTCCACCAGATGCTTCCACTGCAGAAACGGTAACAGGCGGTGCAACCAGTAATTGCGCGTGTGTGAGCTTTTCAAGATGTCGTGATCAACCTATGGTCTGGTAATAGAGGTTCTGCGGATGGTTGGCCTGCGCGAAGAAGAACCAGCGCTCCACCATCAAGCCGATGTACTGAATCACGAATGCCACGCCGAGCAAGGCGGGTGAGAACAGTCCCAGCGCCAACAGGGCCAGCGGAAGAACGAACGCCATTACCAGAAACGTCGGCTTGATCACGCGCATGAAGACGAGGCTCTTGCCGTGGAAGAACTCGCGTGTATTGAACGTGCCTCCCATCGCCCCCATCGAGCGCTGCACGATAGTGGGATGCTTGACGCCGATGGCGGTCTGCATGGTCGATTTCGGCTTCAGGCGTGCGTTGCGCACCAGCGAGGCGGCGCGTCCGGCGAATGCCAGCACGGTGATGATGATCGCCCAGCCGGCGAAGAAGTCAGCCTGGTCGGGTGCGGCCGAGGCCGCGTAGAACGCCGCCAGGATGAAGCCGGAAGACCCGCCCATCAGGATGTAGTTGATCACGGTCAGCGGCGAGTACCACTCGCGCAGGAAACGCAGGCAGGCGTAGATCATCGCGGTACAAACGAACAGCGTGAACGCCAGCAAGGTACCGACAACGCCGAGCACGAAAGACAGATCGATGGGCTGGCCGCTGGGCAGTGTCAGCAGCACCGGGCGGAACCCGGCCAGGTGCGACACGCCATACAGGAACACGATTCCCATGAACGCCGGCAGCGCGATCAGCTCGCGCGACAGCCAGGAAGTGCGCCACTGGGTCATGCCGCGCCATGCGCGGGTGACCATGTAGATGGGCTTGCCGAGGTGAAACACCGCTGCAAACAGGCCGCCACCAAGAAACACCATCGCGATGGCAGTGCCGTAGCCGTAGAAATCATCCGACTGCATCGGCAGCAGGCCGAACAGCGCATACGACTGGTGCGTGAACAGGGCGAGGAACAAGCCCTGCGCCGCTCCGATGAGCGTGGTCAGAAAAATGACGGAAAATGCTGGTTTCATAATGTACCGTTCCTAAACTGGTTGCTTCATTACCATGCCGAGGCATCGTCCATCGACGAGGCGCCCTTCGCCGGTTTGGGCAGGTGACCGTCCACTTTGAGCGGATTGTCCGCGCGCTCCAGCTCATCCATGTGGATCTTCATCTTCATCTTGCGGCGCGGCAGGTAATGGTTGGCGGGTTGCGTGCCCCACTCGGGCATCAGCGCATAACCGCCCTCCTCGCGGATCGCCAGGGACACCGCCGATTCGGGATCGTGGATGTCGCCGAACAGACGCGCACTGGTCGGACAGGCTTTGACGCAGGACGGTTTGCGGTCGGCTTCCGGCATGGACATATCGTAGATGCGGTCCACACACAGGGTGCACTTCTTCATCACCTTGGCTTTCTCGTCGATCTCGCGCGCGCCGTACGGGCAGGCCCAGGTGCAATACTTGCAGCCGATGCACTTGTCGTAATCCACCAGCACAATGCCGTCCTGCTTGCGCTTGTACGATGCGCCGGTCGGGCACACCGGCACGCAGGGCGGATCCTCGCAATGCAGGCAGGATTTGGGAAAATGCAGCGTCTCGCTGTTCGGGTAGGTGCCGATCTCGAAAGTCTGCACGCGGTTGAAGAAGGTGCCGGTCGGGTCCTGTCCGTAGGGATTTTCGTCGCACAGCGGGCCGGCCGAGCCGGAGGTGTTCCACTCCTTGCAGCTGGTCACGCAGGCGTGGCAGCCGACGCAGACGTTCAAGTCGATGACTAGGGCGAGCTGGGTCATTTCGCACCGCCCTTCTTGCCGCCGCCGAAGTAGGCTTGCCAGCTCGGATGTTCTTTCATACCGGGATACTTCTTCATGGGTTCGAATTGCGGCGAGGTCTGTTCGGGCTCGCCCTCTTCCGCCTTGTAGATGCGCACGCGCACGTCGTACCAGGCCGCCTGTCCGGTGATCGGATCGGAGTTGGAGAAACGCTTGCCGTCCGCTTCCGGCGGCAACTCTTCCGAGATCACGTGGTTGAGCAGGAAGCCCTGCTGCGATTCGTTCGCATCCGGCGACAGGTTCCACGCACCGGCGGCTTTGCCAATGGCGTTCCAGGTCCACACCGTGCCGGGTTCGACCGACTCGCTGTAGCGCGCCATGCAGCGCACTTTGCCCCATTGCGATTCGCACCATATCCAGTCGCCGTCGGCGATGCCCGTATCCTTGGCCGTCTTCGCATTGACGTAGAGATAGTTGTGCGCGTGGATCTGGCGCAACCATGCGTTCTGCGAATCCCAGGAGTGGTACATCGCCATCGGGCGCTGCGTCAGCGCCGACAGCGGGTACTTCAGCTTGTCGGTGGTCTGCGTCTCCAGCGGCTCGTAGTAGAACGGCAACGGATCGAAGAAGGTCTCGATGCGCTTGGCCAGATGCTTGGGCGGCTGGCGCGTGATGCTCTTGCCCTGCGCGGCGAGGCGGAACTTCTGCAGCACTTCGGAATAGACATGGATCAGGATGGGTTCGGCATAGCGCGTGATGCCGTTGCTCTGCGACCACTCCAGATAGCCCTGGTTCCAGTTGCGCATGAACTGGTAGGAGCGCGGCAACTTGTAGTGGTGCACGCAATCGTTCTTGGCATACATCTCCCACTGGTTCGGGTTCGGTTCGCCGCGCAGCGTCTTCTCGCCGCCCTTGCCGCGCCAGCCCGAAAGGAAGCCGATGCCGGAACCCGGCGCGGTCTCCCAATTGACGATGAAGTCGGGATAGTCTTTGAACTTGCGCCCGCCATCCTTGTTCACAAAAGCGGGCAGCTTCAGGCGCGAGCCGAGTTCGATCAGCACTTCCTGGAACGGCTTGCATTCGCCGGTCGGCGGCACCACCGGGATGCGCACCGAATCTACCGGGCCGTCGAACTCGGAGATCGGACGGTCGAGCATGGACATCACGTCGTGGCGCTCGAGGTAGGTCGTGTCCGGCAGGATCAGATCGGCGAACGCGGTGGTCTCGGATTGGAAGGCGTCGCACACCACCAGGAACGGGATCTTGTATTCGCCGTTCTCATCCTTGTCGACCAGCATCTTGCGTACTTCGCTGGTGTTCATCGAGGAGTTCCAGGCCATGTTGGCCATGAACAGCAACAGCGTGTCGATCTTGTAGGGATCGCCGCGCCAGGCGTTGGTGATGGCGTTGTGCATCAGGCCGTGCACCGACAGCGGGTACTCCCACGAGAACGCCTTGTCGATACGCACCGGAGTGCCATCCTCGTTGACAAAGAGATCGTCCGGA
Organism: Gallionellaceae bacterium; assembly: GCA_003445795.1. GTDB lineage: Bacteria > Pseudomonadota > Gammaproteobacteria > Burkholderiales > Gallionellaceae > Sideroxyarcus. Next base: position 6,562 of record DMCN01000067.1, on the reverse strand, counting down.
TCGGACGGCCAACCTAGCGCCATACCGTCCAGCGGTGTGTTCGGCTGCACGGCCTTGGGATGGTTGGGCGTACGCGCGCAGGGCGGGATCGGACGCGGGAACGGCGGCTTGTGGCGGAAACCGCCCGGGCGGTCGATGGTGCCCAGCAGCGTCATCAG
>DMCN01000067.1:0-6358 GCA_003445795.1 Gallionellaceae bacterium | reverse complement strand
GCCCATTCCGGCGTGTAATCCTTGACACGATCCTGCAGCATCTGGAATGCGGGTTTGACCGGAGTGCCGTCGGACAACTTGAATTCGCCGAGCAGGAAAGGATCGGCGCCTTCGGTATGGGTAATCACCGCCTTGTTGGTGTTGCGGTCCCACCACAGCTTGTTCTGCGGGTCGTAGCAACCTTCTTCCTTGGCCACTTCGGTACGCACGAACATGCCGAACTCGTCATGCTTGTCGTCGAGGTTGATGAGTTGCCCGGAGTTGGTGTAGCGCACCAGGAATTCGCGGTCGAACAGGCCGAGGGCAATGATCTCGTGGATCAGGGCCAGCATCAAAGCGCCGTCGGTGCCGGGACGGATGGGCACCCACTCGTCGGCGATGGCGGAGTAGCCGGTGCGCACCGGATTGATGGAGATGAAACGGCCGCCCTCGCGCTTGAACTTGGAGATGGCGATCTTCATCGGGTTGGAGTGATGGTCTTCCGCCGTGCCAATCATGATGAACAGCTTGGAACGTTCGAGGTCGGGGCCGCCGAACTCCCAGAATGAGCCGCCGATGGTGTAGATCATGCCTGCGGCCATGTTGACCGAGCAGAATCCGCCGTGCGCCGCGTAGTTGGGTGTGCCGAACTGGCGTGCGAACAGGCCGGTCAGCGCCTGCATCTGGTCGCGTCCGGTGAATAGCGCGAACTTCTTCGGGTCGGTCGCACGGATCTTACCCAGTCGCTCACCGAGGATGGTGAAGGTCTCTTCCCAGCTGATCTCTTCGAACTCGCTGGTACCGCGCTCTGCGCCGGGCTTGCGGCGCAACGGCTTGGTCAGCCGCGCGGGCGAATACTGCTTCATGATGCCGGACGAACCCTTGGCACAGATAACGCCGTTGTTGAGCGGATGGTCGGGGTTGCCGTCGATATAACGGACTTCTCCGTTGCGCATGTGCACGCGGATGCCGCAACGGCAGGCGCACATATAACAAGTGGTGTTTTTAACCTCGGTTTTCGCGTCCGCAACCGGCGGCGCGAGAGGGTCATGCAAAGGGGTCGATGACATTGGCTGGTGTATTTATATAGTTATCGAGGTGCTACAGCCCTACAAAACTACTAGGCTTTTTTAGGCCCGCAAGTATGCGTATCCCGCGCCAGCACTACCATAGCCGTGATGAGGGATTGAAGCATAACCCATAAGGGGGGTGCCTCTCTCAACCCATGAGGGCTATCGCCTAGTGACGGAGCTTACTCTAGTGTGCGAAACCTGAGAATTCATAAGTAGTTGACAGGATTACTACAATACTAAAGGGAGGCATGAATATGGCGTTGGTCAACCCGCATGGCGGGGGCAGTCTCAATCCGTTGTTGCTCGAAGGTTCCGCACTCAAGTCCGAACTCGAAAAAGCAAAGAAACTTCCACAAGTCAAAGTCAGCTCGCGCGAAAAGGGCGACATCATCATGTTCGGCATCGGCGGCTTCACCCCGCTGGATGGCTTCATGACGCATGCCGACTGGCAAGGTGTGTGCGATGGCATGAAGATGGCCAACGGCCTGTTCTGGCCCATCCCCATCACGCTGTCTGTCAGCCAGGCCGTCGCCGACTCGATCAAGACCGGCCAAGAGGTTGCGCTGACCGACCCGGAGAACGGCGAGACGCTTGCCACCATGTCGATCACCGAGAAATACACCATCGACAAGGCGCACGAGTGCGCCATGGTGTTCAAGACCACCGACCCGAAACACCCCGGCGTCAAGATGGTCATGGAACAGGGCGAAGTCAATCTGGCCGGCTCCATCAAGGTGCTGTCGCAAGGCGGTTTCCCGGAGAAGTATCCCGAGCTGTTCAAGACGCCCAAACAGACACGCGAGATCTTCAGCCAGATGGGCTGGTCCAAGATCGCCTGTTTCCAAACGCGCAACCCGATGCACCGTTCGCACGAGTATCTGGCCAAGATCGCCATCGAAGTGTGCGACGGCGTGCTGATCCACTCGCTGCTGGGCAACCTCAAACCGGGCGACATCCCCGCCGAAGTGCGCGCCAAGGCCATCGGCACCCTGACCGAGAAATATTTCGTCAAGAAGACCGTGGTCCAGGCAGGTTATCCGCTGGACATGCGTTATGCCGGTCCGCGCGAGGCACTGCTGCACGCGGTGTTCCGTCAGAACTACGGCTGCTCGCACCAGATCGTCGGTCGCGACCACGCCGGTGTCGGCAGCTACTACGGCCCGTTCGACGCGCATCACATCTTCGACCAGGTGCCCAAGGGCGCGCTGGAAACCGAAGCTCTGAAGATCGATATCTCGTTTTGGTGTTATAAATGCGGCGGCATGGCCTCGGCCAAGACCTGCCCGCACGACGATGCCGACCGCCTGCAAGTCTCCGGGACGCAGTTGCGCAATTCACTCTCCAAAGGAGAGAATGTGCCCGCAGAGTTCAGCCGTCCCGAGGTGCTGGAGATTTTGCGTGCCTATTACGCGAGTTTGGAAGAAGCTGGAAAGTAATGTTGGTAGGTTCGTAGAGTGAAGAGCTTTTTGTGGAAGTAACTTTTTCCATACTCGACAGCCAAGCAGTTTAAAGATAGTCATTCGTCTGCAATTTTTGAGGAGAAACTGATGTTCACAAGCAATCCCTTTGTCGATCTTTCGGCATCGATTCCAACCGCCTACATGCAGTGGTATATCGTCGTGATGGTCCTGCTGGTCATGGGCGGGACAATACTTGACATGCTGCACAAGAAAAGCGCGCAGTACTTTTTCGAGAATGCGAAAAAAGCTCAGAAGAGCGCCAAACGCGAAGTGAGCGGCGGTGAAAAGGTGTCGATGGCCGCAGGCGTGCTGGTCAAGGAAGTATTGACCTCCGGTGAATTCGACAATCCACGACGCAGGATCTCCCATCTGTTGACCATGTGGGGCACCATCATCTTCATCGTGACCACCGCAATCATGATCTTCTCGCCGGAGTCCACCTCTACCCTGCTGCCGCAGCTGTGGCACATCGGCGCGCTGATGCTGGCCGTGGGCGGATACTGGTTCTGGTTCTTTATCCGCGCCGATGTGGCTGCGGAAGGACTGTCCGCTTTCCGGCTCGAGCGCGCTGACCTGTTCATCCTCTCGCTGCTGGCCACCTCGACCTTCGCATTGATCTGGTCGTTCACCGGCGGTGGTGTGACCGTGTTCTTTGCCTTGTTCATCCTGTCCAGCACCGTGCTCTTTGGCGGCGTGTATTGGTCCAAGTTCGCGCACATGTTCTTCAAGCCAGCTGCGGCCTTCCAAAAGCGCGTGATCATGGCCGACGGTGGACGCGAGAACCTGCCGCCCGACTATGACCTGACTGATCCGGAAGTACAGCGCAAGTTCCCGGATGTGCCCCAGTATATGGGCAAGAACCCGCCCAACATGGGACTGTGCATCAAGGCCGAACGAGCCGACCATTACTAATGCTGTCTTGACTAATTTTCAATAAGAAATAGAGGAGTATCTTATGCCAACGTTTGTATATATGACACGTTGTGATGGTTGCGGAGAATGCGTTGACATCTGCCCGTCCGACATCATGCACATCGACAAGAAGCTGCGTCGCGCTTACAACATCGAACCCAGCATGTGCTGGGAATGCTATTCCTGTGTGAAAGCATGTCCGCATCAGGCGATCGATGTACGCGGCTATGCCGACTTCGCCCCGCTGGGACACAGCGTTCGCGTGATCCGCGACGAAGAGAAAGGCACGATTGCCTGGCGCATCAAGTTCCGCAACGGCAAGAAAGATATGGAGCTGCTGGCTCCGATCACGACCAAGCCTTGGGGCTCGGCGACACCGGACCTCGCAAAGGTACCCGCCCCCAGCAAGGAAATGCGCAACAGCCAGCTGCTGTTCAATGAGCCTAAATACATTCGTATGGATGACGGCGGATTGCACACACTGCAATCCAATGGTCTGGAAATCAAAGAGGGAGTGCAATACTGATGAGCTACTCGACAATTATCGAAGACAATATCGACATTCTGGTTGTCGGTGCGGGCCTGGGCGGTACGGGTGCGGCATTCGAGGCAAGATATTGGGGTCAGGACAAGAAGATCGTCATCGCCGAAAAGGCAAACATCATGCGTTCCGGCGCTGTGGCGCAGGGCCTGTATGCGATCAACTGCTACATGGGTACCCGCTTCGGCGAGAACAATCCGGAAGATCACGTGCGCTATGCACGTATCGACCTGATGGGTATGGTTCGCGAAGACCTGCTGTTCGACATGGCACGCCACGTCGACTCCGCTGTGCATAACTTTGAAGAATGGGGTCTGCCCATCATGCGCAACGAGAAGAAGGGTTCGTATCTGCGCGAAGGCCGTTGGCAGATCATGATTCACGGCGAATCCTACAAGCCCATCGTTGCTGATGCAGCCAAGAAGTCGGCGGACAAGGTGTTCAACCGCATCTGCGTGACTCACCTGCTGATGGATGAATCCAAAGAGAACCGTGTTGCCGGTGGCGCTTCCAACATCTTCAAGCCGCGCTCTGTCGGTGAAGGCGCGGGTCGTGTCTGGTACGCACCTTGGTCTTCGGGTTCTGCATATGGCCTGATGATCGAAGCCGGTGCCAAGATGACACAAATGGAAAACCGTATCGTGCTGGCTCGCTTCAAGGACGGTTACGGCCCTGTCGGCGCCTACTTCCTGCACCTCAAGACCTATACGCAGAATGGCTACGGTGAAGAGTACGAGTCGAAGTGGTTCCCGGCACTGCAGCAAATGGTGGGCAAGGAATATCTGGATCCGGAAGTTTCACACCGGACTCACCGCCCCATCCCGACCTGCCTGCGCAACCACGCGATCATCAACGAGGTGAATGCCGGTCGCGGCCCGATCCACATGGTCACCATGGAAGCCTTCCAGGATCCTCACCTTGAAGAGATCGGCTGGCACAACTTCCTGGGCATGACCGTTGGTCAGGCCGTGTTGTGGGCAGCTACAGACGTGGATCCCAAGTACGAGAACCCCGAGCTGACCACTTCCGAGCCTTACGTCATGGGTTCGCACGCAACCGGTTGCGGCGCATGGTGTTCCGGTCCGGAAGACATCTCTCCGAAAGAGTATTTCTGGGGCTATAACCGCATGACGACCATTGAAGGTCTGTTCGGTGCCGGTGATGCGGTGGGCGGAACACCGCACGCCTTCTCGTCCGGTTCGTTCACCGAAGGTCGACTGGCTGCCAAGGCTGCTTGCAAATACATCGATGATGGCAAAGCAGAGGGCATCCGTGTCTCCGACGCTCAGATCAATCGTCGTAAGGAACAAGTCTACAAGCCCATGGAAACTTACCGCGTCTTCAGCAATGAAGTAGTTGCCGGTACGGTCAATCCCAACTTCATCAATCCGAGACAGGGTCTTGATCGTCTGCAGAAGATGATGGACGAGTACTGCGGTGGTTTTGGCGTCAACTACATGACCAACGACAAGCTCCTGAACATCGGCCTGAAGAAGATGTCGATTTTGGGTGAAGATCTGGAAAAGGTTGCCGCGTCTGATATCCATGAACTGCTGCGTGCATGGGAACTGAAGCATCGTTTCCTGACTTCCGAGAGCGTGTTCCAACATACGCTGTTCCGTAAGGAGACTCGTTGGCCGGGTTACTACTACCGCGGCGACGTGATGAAGCTGGATGACAAGAACTGGCACGTGCTGACAGTTTCCCGTCGTGACCCCAAGACGGGTGAGTACACGATGGAAAAAGCACCGCTCTACCACCTGGTAGGTGATGTAGAGAAAGCGGCGCCGGTAGACCACCACTAAGCAAATGCAGGCCTGATTTAGCAGTTTTGTAAAATCAGGCCTGCGAAGTAATATTTGCTATAACTTGTTAGTCTGTTAGAAAGGACCGGCATATTATGTTGGTCCTTTTTTTATCTATTCAGCTAGTAGTGTGACATCGCTATAGATAGAATCATGAAACACTGCGCAGCATGGGATATCTTATGAACATTATTGAAAAAACAGATGAAGAGATTTTAGAGTTGGCACACCCGATGTGGGCCGATCTTATCAAGTACTCCAATGAAGGAAACTACGGTGCCTTCACGCGCAATTTTTCAAGCACTTTCATTGCGGGCGCCAATGAAGTTGAAATGGGCAAGCAGTTTGCAAGAAGCGATCTGGCGAAGAACCTGTCGGAAGATTACTCCTATCTCGGCATGATACGCCGCGGTGAATATGTCACTGTTCTATACAAAGTGATAAACAAGAAAAATAATAGTGAATGGCTGGGAAGACTTGTGCTGGGTTATGAAAAAGACAAGGTCAGGATCTTCGGCGCTACGCTGTTCTAAAAAATATTATCAATATCAGGACGCACTAGTCATGTCAGATACGATTGAAGACGAA
>DMCN01000098.1 GCA_003445795.1 Gallionellaceae bacterium | reverse complement strand
ATCCTCAAGCGCGTGGTGGAAAGCTACCGCCGCATCCGCAACACACTGCGCTTCCTGCTGGCCAACATCGCCGACTTCGACATCAAGCGCGACGCGATGCCGGTGGAGCAATGGCTGGAGATCGACCGTTATGCACTGGCACTGGCGCAGAAACTGCAGGACGAAGTGTGCGGCGACTACGAGCGTTATGAGTTCCACTTCGCCGTGCAGAAGCTGTTGAGTTTCTGCTCGGAAGACTTGGGCGGTTTCTACCTCGATATCCTGAAAGATCGTCTCTACACTGCGGGTGAGAATTCAAAAGCGCGCCGCTCGGCACAGAACGCGCTGTACCACATCACCCAGTCGCTGGCCCGCCTGATCGCGCCTATCCTGAGCTTTACCGGCGAAGAGGTGTGGAACACCTTGCAGTGCAAGGACGACGTAAGTGTGTTCGAGCAGCTTTGGTACAAATTGCCGGATGCCGGTCTGAACGGTGCGGCGGTGAGTGCCTGGAGCGACATCCGCGCCGTGCGCGAGCAGGTGAACAAGAAGCTGGAAGAACAGCGCAGCACCGGCACCATCGGCTCTGCCCTGCAGGCCGAAGTCGACGTCTATGCGAATAAAGAGACATTCGAGTTGCTTTCGCGGCTGGGCGACGACCTGCGTCTGGTGTTCATCACCTCGCGCGCCAATGTGCATCAGCGCGAGGGCGAGCTGGAGATCCGGGTCACGCCGAGCGCGCAGCAGAAATGCGAACGCTGCTGGCACTATCGCGAAGATGTCGGCAGCGATGCCAACCATCCGACTTTGTGCGGCCGCTGCGTGAGCAATCTGTACGGCGCGGGCGAGGCAAGGAAATATGCTTAAGAGTATGTCATTCCGGCGAAGGCCGGAATCCAGACAATTGAATAGCCCCCGCGCAGCGGGACAATCAGTTGGTTTTGTCCGCTACGCGGAATGTTTGAATTACTGGATTCCGGCCTTCGCCGGAATGACGGTGCAACTTCGTGGTGGAGTTAGAGAATGAATCGCTGGTTGGTTATTTCTGCAATTGTCATCATCCTCGACCAGTTGAGCAAGGCGGCGATCAATAGCCATTTTGTCTATGGCGAAAGCATGGCGGTGACGTCCTTCTTCAATCTGGTTCTGGCGCACAACACCGGCGCGGCGTTCAGTTTTCTGAGCGACGCGGGTGGCATGCAGCGCTGGTTCTTCAGCATCATCGCCGTCGTTGCCTCGGTGTGGATCGTCTGGTTGCTGCGCAAGCACCAGGCAGAGAAGCTGTTCAGCTTCGCGCTGGCGTTCATCCTCGGCGGGGCATTGGGAAATCTGATCGACCGCATCGCCTACGGTTACGTGGTGGACTTTCTCGACTTCCACTGGGCGGGGTATCATTTTGCCGCCTTCAATGTGGCCGACTCCGCCATCACCTGCGGCGCCGCTTTGCTGATCTGGGACAGTTTCAAGGGCAAACAACATGAAGTTGCTGCTCGCTAACCCGCGCGGCTTCTGCGCCGGGGTCGACCGCGCCATCGCGATCGTCGAGCGCGCGCTGGAACTGCACGGCGCCCCCATCTACGTCCGCCATGAAGTGGTGCACAACAAATTCGTGGTGGAAGGGTTGAAAGCCAAGGGTGCTGTGTTCATCGAGAATCTCTCCGATGTGCCGCCAGGCAGCATCCTCATCTTCAGCGCACACGGCGTGCCGCAATCGGTGCGGCGTGAGGCCGAAGCGCGCAATCTCACCGTGTTCGACGCCACCTGTCCGCTGGTCACCAAAGTGCACATCGAAGTCTCGCGCATGCGCCAGCAAGGAAAAGAGATCATCATGATCGGCCACAAGGGGCACCCCGAGGTCGAAGGCACTATGGGGCAGAGCGAGGGAGGCATGTATCTGGTCGAATCGCCGGAGGATGTCGCGAAGCTGCAGGTGCAGGACGAACAGAACCTGGCTTACGTGACGCAGACCACGCTGTCGGTGGACGATGCGAGCACGATCATTGCTGCGCTCAAGAACCGTTTCCCCTTCATCACCGGGCCGCGCAAAGACGACATCTGTTACGCCACGCAGAACCGCCAGGATTCGGTGAAGCTGCTGGCCAAACAATGCGATCTCGTGCTCGTGGTCGGCTCGCCCAATAGCTCCAATTCCAACCGTCTGAGAGAGGTGGCGAAGAACCTCGGCATACCCGCTTACCTCATCGATAACGCCAGTGAACTCCGGCCCGAGTGGCTGCAGGACAAGCCGCGTGTGGGAATCACCGCCGGTGCATCCGCCCCGGAGGTGCTGGTGCAGGAAGTCATCGCCAGGTTGAATGAGTTGGGAGCGGTCAGTGTGATCGAGGCGGAGGGGATACAGGAAAATGTCGTGTTCCCGTTGCCCAAGTCACTTGTCTGATTTTCATTTCTGAACGGTATAAAGAACTACGGCGCCCGAGGGCGCCGTAGTTTTTGTTGCCTGTGCCGCTTCTTACTGCACCATCAGTTCGCGCCACGATATCCGCCGCGCGACACCATCAGCACTGACGTTGTCCCAGACCTGGTTGACCTGCGGTGCCTGACCGCCGGACCCCTGGGTGTAGGTGCGGGTCGTTCCGTCTTGCAGCATCGCAACGACAGGGCGTGAGGTCAATTCGTGCCCAAGCAGCACTCCCACGATCCCGTTCGGTGCAGTGGAGACTGCACCGCCGGTGCGGTAGTCGAGCTGGTACAGGAAGCTGTCACCACCGATGGAGCACGAGCTGGCGCTGGGTACGTTGGTTGCGATCACCAGTGTTCCCTTGATGATGGCCGGATCGGTGTTGTCGCGCTCGCCTGTCTGCGTGAAATCGACATACCAGCCTGAGTTGGTATTGAAGTTCACCGGATAGTTGCTCGAAACATACACCGCTTCCCCTGTCGCACAGACCGATGCCGGGGTGCCCACCGGGCAACTGATCGAAGTCTGGGTTTGCTCCACGAACGTGCCTATGCTGCCCGTGTAGGTGCGCGGATCGCCGTAGATCGCCGTGCTTGGCACACTGGATGTCGGGAAGGTGTCCTTGATGGCATAGAACGAATCATGGGTGGCGGAATTCTGGTCGGTCGCCCCCAGATAACGTCCGGTGCCGATGTTCACCACGATGTTGCCGCTCACCACGGTGATCAGCGGTTTGGCCGTGATCGGCTGCACATTGTTCGATGCATCGCGCAAGGTGGCGAGCAACTGCGCGTCGTATCCGGATCCGGCATCGCCCAGCGTGTCATTGATATCGAAACGCCACAGGTTTCCTTCCAGATCGCCGCCGTAGACCGCCGTGGCAGTGGCATCGATACCGGGTGTCGTCACAGGCGCATCGATGCGGGCCAAACCGCTCGGCGTCGCGGCACTGCCGACGCCGGTGTCGATATCGAGGAGCAGAGTGCCGGTATTGGCGTTCAGCACATACAAGTGACCGTGGCCGTCTCCGGAAGGCGCATACGGCGGCACGTTGTTGTAACCGGAAGTCACCAGCACCACCCAGGTACCGTCGGCGAGTTTGACCACCTTGGGATTACCGTAGGTGTAGCCCATGTTGTTGTCGGTGAATTCCCACAGCGCCTTCGGGCTGGCCGGATCAGTGACATCGAGCGCGTAATAACCCCTGCCGCCGTGGTTGAGACCGCCGATCACGATCGTCTTCCACTCTGCGGTCGCCGCATTCGTGCAGAAGCTCACACAGATATCCGCCGCGACCGGAGAACCGTCGACATAGAAGCGGTGGTTGTCGCCGTAATGCTTGTCGGCCAGGTGGTACAGGTCGGGCATGACGAGGAGCGGAATATAAGCCCAGTCTTCCTGGCCGCCTTCATCGACAAGCGCGGTCGCCGTGTTATCGGCAGCGCGGAAAGCGTGCAACATGCCGTCGTTCGCGCCGACATAGACCATCGCGCGCCGGTTGGTGTTGATGGTCTTGAAGCTCTCATAGCCCGGGTCGGAATAACTGGCGGTGGGCGCCTTGATGTAGACCGACTCCGAGTCGACGATGTCGCCGAGCAGGTGCGAACGCTCGCGGAAATACTTGGTGGCGTCGGTCTTGCCTCCCTCGTTGGTGCGCTCGCCTTTTATGTAGTTCACCAGCGTCGCCCCGGCAGCATTCGACTCGTCCGTCGCGGTCATGCAGACCAGATCGGTCGGGCAGACTACGGAGAACTGCGCCAGGTTAGGCAGGTTGGGAAGGTCGAAATATCCCTGCTGCGTAACAGTCAGATTGGCGAAGGCGAACGATTTCAGTTTGTTGGTACCGCCACCGTTGTTCGCATTGGTCGGATCGTACGTGTAGATGACACGAGAGGTGTTCCCGTCCAGCTTGCCTTGTGCCGACCAGTCGATCGAGGCGAGCACGGCACCGGTGAGCGGATTCAGTTGCTGCCTGGTCAACTCGCCTACCCAGTTGAGGGACACATAAGAGGAGCGGAACAGGAAGTTGTCGCCCTCGGTGACGAACGCGGTACTGGTGGTGGCGGCTGCAGCCGATCCCAGACGCGCCTGGATGTCCGCCAGTGCACTGGTCAGGCCGACACCCAGATCGGACGGATTCTTGGCGCTGAAGTAGGTGCCGCGTCCATCCACGGCAGCATGCCACAGGTCGTCGATATCCTCCGGCGTATCGTAAGCGGGGATGGGCCAGTCACAGGTCGAACCGGCCAGTTGCCACGAGCAGACCGATGCGCCGTCGGCGATATCGGGCGGCTCATGGCCAAGCGAGTAGAAATCACTGTTGGTGGTGTTGGTGGCGTTGGCGAGGACAGACTGGTAGGCCGGGTCGAACACCATGCGGCCGCGCGCGCCCAGACCCAGGGTGAAGGTCGTCATGTGCTGGTGTTGGGCTGTATCCAGCGCGGTGGTGGGCACGTTGTCGTCGCTGACGTCGGTGCCATTGACCAGTCCGGGGGCGGCGGTGTTCTCATTGCCCCAAGTGCTGTGGCGCAGGTCGGTCTTCCAGTAATACTCGGCGACGTCGGCCAGGGTATCGAAGGTGCCGCCGCTGGGGGCCGAGCAGAAGGTCGCTATCCAGCCATTGCCTGCATTGGCCGCTTCCGCGACACAGCCGGCTGCGGGCACGCCCGCGGTCGTGGTGGTGAGGCACGTTGTCGTGCGATTGGTCAGGGCGTTAAAGCCCGGCGTGCACGAAGCGACACCATGTGCGGCCACCACCGTGTTATTGACGCAGGTTGTGGTGGTCCAGGGTGATACCCCCAGGGTGCCGGCGGTGCAAGACCCGACCGCGGTCGGGCCGGTTGTGAGCGTCTGGCAGTTGATCCGCTGGCCGGAAGCATTGAACGCAGGCGCATTGGCGGTACAGCTGGAGGCTGGCAGCCAGGCCTGGCTTGGCCACGCCGGCGTGTTGGCCGGGGTGGTGTTGGCGTTGACTACCCGGCACTCGCGCGCCTGTGCGGTAGAAGAACCGGAGGCGGCGGGTTGTGCCACAGCCGGGCACACAGCCCCGGCATAATCGGACCACCCGGTCCAGGCCGAGTACTGGCACTGCGTGCCGCTAAGGATGGTCATGGGAACACCAGATGAATCCGTACTGTAGTTGTCGGTACAGGAAGCAATGTTGCCCCATCCTCCCCAGTTGTATCGGCAATCGACCGTGCTGCTTGGGGTGCAACTCACATTGGCTACCGTGGTGTTGGTATAACTGCTCATAGCACCCGTGGGGCAAGCGGTCGTGACCTTGTTGGCCGTTGGGGTAGAGACACCGACCGTGGTGGTTCCGGTAAGTCCGCCGTAGTTGGTCGTGCAAGTCGGCGGATAGGTCGTGACGTAATTTGTAGACGAAGCCGTGGTCGGGCACCGGATGGTGCTACCCCAGGTCGGGGTACCGGCTGCGCGCGCGCCGCCGGTACAGGTTTGGCCCACAGTCAGGTTCTGGGTTCCGCCATAAGTCGTGCCGTTCAGGGCGCAAGCAGTGATGACCTTGTTGGCCGCCGGCGGGGCGGAGCCGGCAGGGACGGCCGAGCCGACCGTGGTGGTCCCGGTGAGTCCGCCGTAATTGACCGTGCAATCGGGGTTGGCGAAGGTGACATAGGTATTCACCACGTTCGTGGTGGCCGGGCAGCGGATGGTGCTACCCCAGGTCGGTGATCCGGCTGCCTGCACGCCGCCGGCACAGGTCTGGCCCGTGGTCAGGTTCTGGGTTCCGCCATAACTCGCGTTCAGGGGGCAAGCGGTGATGACGGTGCCTGCGGCTGGGACAGTGGTGGTTCCGGCGGCACCGTTGTAATTGATCGTGCAAGTGGGCGCCGCGAAGGTGACATAGGTGTTCGTCGCACCGGTGGTGGGGCAGTTGATCGTGCTACCCCAGGTCGGTGAGCCGGCCGCGCGCACGCCGCCGGTACAGGTTTGGCCCGCGGTCAGGCTCTGGGTTCCGCCATAGGTCGCGCCGGTGGTGGGGCAAGCGGTGATGACATTGCCGCTGCCGTTGGCCGTGCTGGTTCCTCCGGTGCCGTTGTAACCGAGGGTGCAAGTGTTCGCGGCGTAGGTGACATAAACCGGGGCCAGCGCGGTGCCGGTCACGCACTCGACGGTATTGCCCCAGGTCGGTGTGCCGGCTGCGCGTGCTCCGCCGGTACAAGTATTGCCTGCGCCGATGTTCTGGGCGGGACTGAAGGCCGCGTTGAGCGTGCAGGCCGTGGTGACCAGGCCGCCCACATTGCCGAGTGTGCAGGTCGGCGGATAGGTGCCGACATAGTCGGTGACACCTGCTCCCAGCGAGCAGGCCACATGCGCCGATGCGGCACAAGTGGCGATGGCTGCCGGTGGGGTCCAGGCTGCCGTGGGGCAGGCGGTGACGACGATGCCGCCCGCGCCCGCAGTGCTGGTGCCCGCGAGACCGCCGTAATTGACCGCGCAAGATCCCGCCGAGGCCATCGCGTAGTTCACATAAGCTGTGGTGGCTGCGCCGGTCGGGCACTGGATGGTGGTTCCGTTACCGGTACAGGTCTGTCCGGCGGCAAGCGTGGTCACTGCTGACCAGGCTGCATTGACCGGGCAGGCGGTGACGACCAGGCCGCCGCTGGCCGTGCTGGTTCCCGGATTGTTATAGGTAACGGTGCAAGTCGGTGCGGCATAGGTGACATAGTTCGTGGTCGCAGCGCCGGTCGAGCACTGCACGTTGGCGCCGGTGGTGCAGGACTGGCTGCCGGTCAGCGTGGTGGTTCCGCTGAACGCCCCAGCAGTGGAGCAAAGCGTGACGTTGCCGCCGCTGGCTGTGCTGGTGCCGCCTGCATTGTAGGTGTTGGTGCAAGTCGCGCCGTAAGCGAGGTAAGCGGGAGCCGCAGCCGCCATCTGGCATTGGGTCGAACTGCCCGACGGGCCGGTACCGGTCACGGTGGCACAGCTGGCGCTACCGCCGACGTTGGCCCAGGCAGAATAGGTGCCGCCGGTATTAGAGCAGGCGGAGACCGATATGCCGCTGGCGTTCGAAGTGCTGGTGCCCGGATTGTTATAGGTGACCGAGCAGGCGGCCGGGTTTGCGGTGACGTAGGCGGTTGCAGAGCCTGTCAACTGGCATTCCTTTGCCACCAGCTGTGTGAAGGGAGAGGCGCCTGTCTGGGCGGCGGTCGCACAACTGGTGCTGGCACCCGAATTGGTCCACGCGGTCCAGGGCAGATATTGGCACTGTGTGGTATAGCCGCTGGCATCGGGAACGGTGGTCACCGTGCAGGTGGCTGCCGCGTTCGTCCAGGCGGTGGTCACCAGCGATTGGCATGCGGTTGCCGTGCCGACTGTGTAGTTGGGGGCGGTCGATTGCGCCAGGGCAGTACAGGTGCTGGCACCTGCCCAGCCGGTCCAGGCCGTGTATTGGCACTGCGTGGTCTGGCCGCTGCCGTTCGGGATCGTGGTTGCGGTACACGATGCGACGTTGTGATAGGCCGTGCTGATCACGTTTTGACATTGGGTCGCCGTCGCCACGGTGTAATTCGGTGACGCGGACTGGGCAAGCGCAGTACAGGAAGTTGCATTGGCATAAGCAGTCCAGGCCGTGTAACGGCAGCTGCTGCCGTTGCCGGACCAGGTCGTGCCGGCTGTGGTGACGGTGCCGAAGCTAGAGGTGCAGCTTGCCGGGTTCGTCCAGGTGCCTGCCGCCGCGGTCCAGAGCGTGCTGCCGCCTGCAGCCGTGACATAGCGGCATTCACGCCAGAAGCCGTCGATCTGTTGCGCCCAGGTGCAGGAACCCACATCGGACCAGCCGCCCCATGTGCCTCCGGAATTGAAGGATGTCCGGGTCTGCAGGTACATGGTGGAGCCCTGCAGTGTGCTGGTGCTGGACTGCAGTTGCGATGTCTGTTCCTGCAGTGACGAGGTGCGACGCTGCAATTGCGTGACCTGTCTCTGCAACTGGGAGGTGCGCTGTTGCAGCGTGCCGCTGGTGGCCTGCAGGTTGGTCCGCCATTGCAATGCGGAGGTCGTCGCTTGCAGGTTGGTGGCCCACAGCAACGGGGCGGTGCTTATCTGCTGCTTGGTCTGCCATTGCAGCGGTGCCGTGGTCTGTTGCTGATCGGTCGACCAGAGCTGCTGCTGGATTGTCTGTTGCAGGTTGGTGCGCCATTGCAGCGGCGCATCGGTATGTTGCAGGTTGCTCTGCCACTGCAGGTTGGCATCGGTATGTTGCAGGTTGCTTTGCCACTGCAGGGTCGCGTCGGTATGACGCAGGTTGCTTTGCCACTGCAGGGTCGCGTCGGTATGGCGCTGGGTCGTCGCCCATTGCAACGGGCCGGTCTGGCGTTGCAGATCGCTGGTCCGCGACTGGTTCTGCTCCGTCCATCTCTGTATGTTGCTGGTGCTCCGGGTGATCTCTGTCTGGGTCTCCGTGGTGTGGCTGGTAGAACGCAAGCGGTAGGCACCGTCGAACATCGGGCGCGGCTCGTCACCGTCCTGGTTGCCGATGGCGGTCACGTTGTCGAGCTGGGTGGCGGCATTGCCGTTCCAGGAGCCGTCCGAAGTCAGGATGGTGAAGTTCTGCTGGCAGGAATACTGGATCGGATCTTCCACGGCGACAGTGTTGAATGTGGCGAGACGGCCCGCATACATCTTGCCGACATTGCCCAGCACTTCCCGCAACGGGGAGATGAAGCCCGGAGTCGCGGCATACAGCTTGTCATACCAGAGGCCTTTTTGCGTCGTGTCGAATTGGCTCAAGCCCAGGAAATCGGTGCCGGTGTTGTTGTTGATACTTGCAAAACCGATGCGGAAACCGTTGCCGATGGTGCGGAAAGCGAGGCCGGTGGCGGTTTTCATCGTTTGCATGCGGGTACGGTAGTAGCTGTACCAGTTGGCGAAGTTCTGGCTCTCTTCGGCAAAGGTACAGGTGGCGCCGGCGCAGTCGGTGCGTGCAAGCCCTTTGGTATAGGACGGAGTGGCAGCGCTGAGGGTGATCTTGGTGAACAGGGTATTGACCGGATGGACGCCGTCCACTGCGGTCGCCGAACCTACGACACTGTTGCATTCACGGTAGAAGAAGCTGTTGGTGTCGTAGTAGTTTTGCTCCAGCGGGGTGTCCTGGAAGCCGCTATAGACATAGTAGAAAGCCGTCTGCGCAGCATCCGCGCTGCGGTATGTGGTGTCCGCATCGACGAAACTGGTGCTCAGGTTGACCACCCCGGCTGCAGTGTTGAAACCATCCCGCCACGCTGCGGTGAAAGTGGAGTTTCCCTCCGGGTTGGGGACTGTGGCATTTTTCTTTGTGCCGTCCGCCATAACCGGTGTCTCGTAGCGGATGGCCGGATCGTAGTAGACGCCGTTGCATTGGTTCGATGCGATGCCGTATTTTCCGGCATTGAAGTCGCTGGCTTCATTCGGCATGAAGTCGGATTGCATGGTGAGCGAGTCGTCCAGCACCAGGAACACGTTGGGTAATACCGCCGCAGTCGGATCGGTGATCAAAGGCTTGTCGGCGAGATCGGTGGTGGCTGCCTGCGCGTGCAAGGCCGCTGCCAGCAGCATGCCGAAGGCGAGGGAGCGGGTGTATTGGCGGGTGTTCATGGCTGACTCCTTGGTGTTACATGGCTAACATGACTTGGACATAACTCACGGTATTGCGCGGCCCCTGTACGCGGGAAGTGACGCGGTAATAGCGGCGGGTGAGGGCGATACATTGCTGGCTGCCGGCACCCAGGTCGCTGCCGCTGCAATTGCCCGACATGCTGGGCGGCGCCTTGACGCACGGCTCGACCTGTCCCTCGCCATCGCACATGCTTTCCACAACGTAGGAGACGCTATTGCCGAAAGCATCATTGGGGACAACCGGGCACGGGGTGAGCAGGGTCGAGGTGCTGCTGTCGCAGGCGCTGGCTGAGATGGCGGCCCAGTAGGTTTGCCAGCTGACATGCGGAGGTTCTTGTTGCGGGTTGCGCCAGGAGATGTAACCCAAGGGGCAGGTGCCGATGCATGTGAGCTGGTGATTGGCGACGACTGCAGGCAACAGATTTCTGGCGGCCTCTTCGGCGCCCGCATCGGCAGCATGCGCTGCCGCCTGCTGGAAGGCCAGATTGCCCGCAATGATGTTCGAGGTATCCACCGAGCGCATCAGTGCAATGGTGGCCAGGGTCATGGCGACCAGGATCACCAGAGTGATAATCAGCGTCGCGCCAGTTTGCTTCCGACGCGGAATGCCGCTTTGTTGGGTAGTTAGGGTTAACATCCTTTTGCTCCTGACCAGACGCTGTTACGGATGGGAACGATGGTTTCAAAAGTCTTGTAACGGTAACGGCCCCAGTCAGCACCCCAGGAGCTCACCGGGTTCGCGGCAACCGCGGCAGAGGCGCCGTTCGGGTTCCAGATCGGGGTTGTCGTCGTGACCTGGGTGGTGGCGATCTGGCTGTTGCGCGCCACCAGGGCTACACGCAGGGCTGCTTCTCCGACACACTGCGCACGCATGCTGACGATGTCGCCGGTAAGCGGCTGCCATGTGGCGGAAGCATTGGCGCAGTCCTGGGTCAGGTAATCGCAGACGCTCAATGAGCCGTTGCGCACGGCATAGGCCAATATCGATGGCGATGGCCCCAGGTTGAAGAGGAGCGGATGCGGGCCTGCGGCGGTGTCTTGCAGCAGGGGAACGGGATAACCATCCGCGCTGGTGACAGGAACGGTGATGGGATCGACTCCCGTCACCCTGAGGAGGTAATGCGTGTTGGCCGCGCCGCCATTGCCGGTCCCGTCGTCTGCGATCACATAATCACCGTCTGCAAAGCCGTGTCCGCCCGTACCAGTGACGCCGCTTGCGGAGGTTCCCCCGATGATCGTGTAGGGAGCCGGGGAGGAGTTCACAATCACACCGCCTTCAGGCGTTGTGTTGCTGTTGCCATAGATCACGATGAAGGTATCGGTTTCCGCATCGCGAACGGCGTTCAGGCTCGCATGATTGAGCACGACACCGCTCAGCGAAGGGAAGGTGACAAAGGGGGTCACAAAACTGCGGTTCACGCCGGAGATGCTTGTCAGGTTCAGTGAGCTGAGGCCGTAACCGGCCTGAGCGACATCGCGCTGCAGCGAAAACAGGGCGATCGCCCCGCTGTTCTGGGCATCGTCACCGCCGGAGGTGGTGCGTTTCTGACTCTCGAATACCGAGGTCACCTGCATGATGATGATGATGCCAAGCAGCCCGATGACCATACCGACCATTATCTCGGTCAGGCTGAAACCCCGCTGGCGACCTTTCAAAGAAAACATGTATGTGTGCATGATTCTTCTCCTACAGCATTTTCTGCGCGCTGATCAGCGCGCTGGTCGAGTATGTGTGGGCGCCCTCTCCCGGCAATTGCCAGTTGATGGTGATGGTCACATCGGTACGGGTGGTCTGCAGCACGCCGGTGGGGCCCACAGGGCATGGGTTGTTGTCGCAACGCAGTATCGTATCGGTAGCAACCGTGGCGGATGCGTTCGGCAGCGCAGCGGCGATGCTGTTGAGCCACGGGGTGAAGTTCGTGCCTCCGCTGGCGTAGCTGGTGAACTCGATCGGGTCGAATGCACCGGCCACGTTTGTGGCGGATGCGACATCCGCCCACATCATGGCGAGATGCTGGTTGGCCAGCATGCCTGCATCAGAACGGAACTTGGCGTCGCTGGACATCCTGATCGAGGCGGCCTGGAGCCCGATGATCGCCAGGATGCCGATCGAGAAAATAAGGATGGAGATGAGCGCTTCCAGCATCATGGAGCCATGTTGCTTGCGCGGCGTCGGTGTCAGGATGTTCATGGTTAGCACCCCTGGGGACTGGAACCGGACATTGCCGGGTTGCACATGCGAATCTGGCCGCCCAGGGCGACCATGACATTCAGGCAACGCATCGGCCCGTTGTTTTGCTGGCATTCTCCGCCGACCTCGTTGGTGATGTTTATGGTCAGTGCGCTGTTTGTGCTGTTGCTGGAACGGCCCAAGCCATTGAAGGTCACCGTGGCGCTGCCTGCGGCCACCAGGGCGTTGGGCGTTCCCTCCGAGCCGGAACGCGACTGGATGACGGCGGGGCAATCGTCAACGCCATCCCCGTTCAGATCGGCTACGGTGGTTACGCAACCGACTGTCCAGGAAGAATCGACACTCGCAGTGCCGTTAAGTGTGAATTGGATATTCACGTTGCGGCGCACAGCCTCGGCACGCGCCAACTGCAGGCCGGACGATATGGACTCGGCGGCGGTACGTATCTGCGAGTTCTGCATCCAGGACAGGAAGCTCGGCGCACCCGCACTGGCGATGATGGCCAAAATCACCACCCCGACGAGCAACTCGATCATGCTGAAACCCCTGGAATTGTTTGCCGGGCTTAACATCTGCCACCACCCTTGGTGAGCCAGCAAGACGCATTTGTACCGATCCATGCAGCGGGAGCGGGGGACGCAATGGCGGAGGTCTTGGCGTTGTTCTGATTGATGGTGTAGACAAAGCCATCTGTGGGGGAGTTCGCATTGCCTGTTGCCGTGATCAGGTAAGTGGTATCCGTTGCTGCACAGGTGATGGTGAAGTTGCTTGTGGTGGGACGCGTGCCACCACAGTCAGTACCGCCGATGACATCGGAATAGCGACGGTTGTCCTGGAAATATTGCTCCATCTGTACACGGTCGGCAGCCAGTGCGGAGGTTGCTTCCGGAAGTCTGGCTTTCAACACGTAGTCGTTATAGGCGGGCATGGCCACTGTTGCTAGAATGGCGACGATGGCCACAACGATCATTAACTCGATCAGCGTAAATCCTCTGTGCAATTTCATTATTTCGCTCCCAATTCTTGTGATGTGAAAGTTAATACTGATGTATCTTTGCGGCCAGTCAAAACCGATGAGCGGGCATTTTGCCAGACCGGCGGCAGTATAGGGTAAGTGATTTTGGATTCTGAATTCATAGTGATAGGCGGTGGAGCGCTGGGGTTGGCGACGGCCGGTGCGCTGTTGGGCCAGGGGGCTGCCGTGACCCTGCTGGAGCGGGGCGAGATCGGGCGCGAATCCTCCTGGGCGGGCGGGGGCATCCTGTCGCCCTTGTGCCCCTGGGACTATCCGGACGAGGTGAACCGCCTGGCTCTGCGCGGGATGAACATGTTCGGCGATCTGGCCGGGACGCTGCAGCAGACCACGGGTATCGACCCGCAGTATCGGCGCTGCGGCATGCTGGTGTTGCCGCCGCTGGATGTGCAGGCCGCATCGGATTGGTGCGCGACGCACGGGATGCAGGCGGAAAAGTGCGATGATGGGCTGTTCCTGCCCGAGGTCGCGCAGGCCCGCAATCCGCGGTTGCTGCAAGCTTTACGCGCCCGGGTCGAGAAGCTCGGCGGACGCATCGTCGAGCAGTGCGAAGTCAGGCAGATCGTTGCGGAGGCGGGGCGGGTCAGGCATCTGGCGACAACGCGGGGTGATTTCTGCGCGGACGCTTTCATCGTGACTGCAGGTGCGTGGAGCAAGGTGCTGCTGGGTGAACACGCCCTGAAGGCCGACATCAAACCCATACGCGGACAGATGCTGCTGTTCAAATTCGATACGCCACCCTTGCCGCATATCGTGCTGCAAGGCGACATTTACCTCATTCCGCGCAGTGACGGCCATTTGCTGCTTGGCAGCACTCGCGAGGATGTGGGTTTCGACAAATCCACCACCGACGAAGTGCGCGAGATGTTGTTGCAACGGGGCATTGCCCTGCTGCCGGCTTTGCGCGACATGCCGGTCGTCAAGCATTGGGCGGGACTGCGCCCGGCCTCTCCCGGCAACATCCCCACCATCGGTCGCCATCCGCAACTGCCTAACCTCTACATCAACAGTGGCCATTTCCGTTACGGCGTGACCATGTCACCTGCGGCCGTGGAAGTGCTGCTGAATACCATCAACGGAACGCCGCAACCGTTCGACGTGACGCCTTATCTTTGGCGTTAAGCGTTGCCGCTGGGCAGACACTCCGCTTATAATCCGCGCCGGAAGGCCGATGTAGCTCAGTCGGTAGAGCAACGCACTCGTAACGCGTAGGTCACCAGTTCGATTCCGGTCATCGGCACCACCTTCCAGTATTTTCTTTCGCAGTGAACAGTCAGGAGCAGCAATGACTTTCCCGCAACTCGGCAGCATTTCTTCAAAGTACAAAAAACTCGCCATCCTCGTTATCGTCGCCATCGCACTGGTGGCCGGCATCGGCTTCCTCACGCGCAGCAAGCCCATCGCCGTCGTGCTGCAGAAAGTGGAGCGCGGCATCGTCGAAGCCTCGGTGAGCAACACCCGCGCGGGCACGGTGAACGCCTGCCGCCGCGCCAAGATGTCGCCTTCCGCCGGCGGGCAGATCGCCAAGCTGCTGGTGAAGAAGGGTGACCGCGTGAAGAAGGGCGCGGTGTTGCTGGAACTGTGGAGCAACGACCTGCATGCGCAGGAACGCCTGGCCCAGGAGCAGCTCAAGGTCTCACAATCCAGAGTAGAAGAGGTCTGCACCATGGCCGATGCGGCGCAACGTGAAGCGGTGCGCTCGCAGGAACTGCGCGACAAAGGTTTCATCTCCGCCCAGCAACTGGATCGCGCCATCACCGATGCCTCGGCGCGCCAGTCCGCCTGCGCTTCGGCCAAGGGCGATATCGAACAGAGCCGGTCGCGCATCTCGCTGGCCCGCGCCGGTCTGGAGCGCATGGTGTTGCGCGCGCCGTTCGACGGCGTGGTGGCGGATATCAGCGGCGAGCTGGGCGAATACGCCACGCCGTCGCCGCCCGGCATCCTGACCCTGCCCGCCATCGATCTGATCGATGACAGCTGCCTGTATGTGAGCGCGCCCATCGACGAAGTCGATGCCGCCAAACTCAAGGTCGGACAGCGCAGCCGCATCACCCTGGACGCGATCAAGGGACGCACCTTCGGCGGCAAGGTGCGGCGCATCGCGCCTTACGTGCTCGATCTGGAGAAGCAGGCGCGCACCGTCGAGGTGGAAGTCGAATTTGACAAGCTCGCCAAGAACGACAACCTGTTGGTGGGCTACAGCGCGGATGTCGAGATCATCCACGACACGCGCCAGAGCGTGCTGCGAATCCCCACCCAGACCTTGCTCGAAGGCGGCCGCGTGCTGTTGTACGGCAACAAGGGCGTGCTGGAAGAACGCAAGGTCACCACCGGCTTGTCCAACTGGGAACACGCCGAAGTCACCTCGGGGCTGGTTGAAGGCGACCGTGTGGTGTTGTCGCTCGACCGTGCCGGGGTGAAGGCGGGAGTGAAGGTCGTGCCGGAAGAACCTGCCGCAAAATGATCGAACTGCAGAAAGTCTGCCGCACCTTCACCGTCGGCGACCAGCAAGTCGCGGCGTTGCGCGACATCGATCTCAAACTCGACGCGGGCGAGTACATCTCCATCATGGGGCCGTCCGGCTCCGGCAAATCCACCATGCTCAACATGCTCGGTCTGCTCGACCGGCCGAGTTCCGGCAGCTATTTGCTCGACGGCGGCAATGTCACGGAGTTGAACGACGAGCAGCAGGCGCGCGTGCGGCGCGAGAAGATCGGTTTCGTGTTCCAGTCCTTCCACCTGGTGCCGCGCCTCACTGCCGCGCAGAACGTCGAATTGCCGATGATCCTGGCGAGCATCCCGGCAGAGGAGCGCAAGGCGCGCGTACAGGTGCTGATGCAGAACTACGGCCTGTCGGACCGTGCCGACCACAAACCCGACCAGCTCTCCGGCGGCCAGCGCCAGCGTGTCGCCATCGCGCGCGCCACGGTAATGAATCCCACCGTGCTGCTGGCCGACGAACCGACCGGCAACCTCGATCGCAACACTGGTTGGGAAGTGCTAAAACTGCTGGAAGGTCTGCTGGAAAATGGCATCACGCTGGTGGTGGTGACGCATGATGCCGAGATCGGGGCGCGCGCGCAGCGCCAGATACATATGCTGGATGGGCGCATCGTTTCAGATGAGTCGACTCAAAATGAACCAAAGTAAAACTTTCTCCCGTCATACCGGCGTAGGCCGGTATCCAGTGCTGTTATTTAATATGCATTTGGTTTTTGTCCTGCTTCGCAGGGCTTGTTCAATTTGCTGGATTCCGGCCTGCGCCGGAATGACGGGGTAAATGAAACTCGCCGACACCATCCAGTTCGCCTCCGGCAGCCTGCGCGGCAGCCCCACGCGCACGCTGCTGATGATGCTGGCGATGTCCATCGGCGTGGCGGCGGTGGTGGTGCTGACCGCGCTGGGCGAGGGCGCTCGCCGCTACGTGATAGACCAGTTCTCATCTCTTGGCACCAATCTCGTCATCGTGCTGCCGGGCCGCACCGAGACTGCCGGGATCGGGCCCGGCCTGATGTCGGGGCAGACGCCGCGCGAGATCACGCTGGAAGATGCGCAGGCGTTGCTGCGCAGCCATGCGGTCAAACGCTTCGCGCCGCTGACCGTTGGCTCGGCCACGCTGTCGCGCGATGCGCTGAATCGCGAGGTGGTGGTGCTCGGTTCCACTTCCGATCTGCTGGAAGTGCGTCACATGGGCATCGCCCTGGGCCGTTTCCTGCCTGCGGGTGACATCAACGATGCGACGCCGGTATGCGTGCTGGGCAACCAGATGAAGCGCGAACTGTTCGGCAACGAGCAGGCCGTGGGGCAATGGGTGCGGCTGGGCGACCGGCGCTTCCGCGTCATCGGTGTGCTGGCGTCGCAGGGCGAATCGATGGGCATGCGCACCGACGAACTGGTAATCATCCCGGTCGCTGCCGCGCACCAGTTGTTCAACACCTCCGGTTTGTTCCGCGTGCTCATCGAGGCGAAGAGCCGCGACGCCATCGAGCAGGTCGTGCACGATGCCGAGGCCATCATGACCGAGCGCCACGGCGGCGAGCGCGACGTGACCGTCATCACCCAGGACGCGGTGCTGCAGACCTTCGACCGCATCCTCACTGCGCTGACCATGGCTGTGGGTGGCATCGCTGCCATCAGCCTGGCCGTGGCGGGCGTGCTGATCATGAACGTGATGCTGATCGCGGTGGCGCAGCGCATCAAGGAGATCGGCCTGCTCAAGGCGCTCGGTGCGCCCGGCAAACAGATCCGCCATCTGTTCTTCGCCGAGGCAGTGCTGCTGTCCGGGATTGGCAGCGTGGCCGGATTGGTGCTGGGTTACACCGGCAGCTTCATCATCGGCCAGGTCTACCCGATGCTGCCGGTGTCGCCGCCCTGGTGGGCGGTACTGGCCGCGACCATGACCGCGCTCGGTACCGGCATCCTGTTCAGCGTGTGGCCCGCACGGCGCGCGGCGAAGCTTGATCCGGTCGCGGCACTGGCGGGGAAATAAGCCATGTACCTGCGCGACCTCATCACGCTCACCAGTTCCAGTTTCCTCACCTACCGCATGCGCAGCTTCCTTACCGGGCTGGGCATCGCCATCGGTATTGCGGCGGTCATCCTGCTCACTTCCATCGGCGAGGGCCTGCACCAGTTCATGCTGGCCGAGTTCTCGCAGTTCGGCACCAACATCATCAGCGTGCAGCCGGGCAAGACGCAGACGCAGGGCGGCAACGTCGGCATTTTCGGTTCGTCCAGGCCGCTGACGCTGGAGGACGCCGATGCGTTGCGCCGCCTGCCATATGTGGAATACGTCATCCCCGGTCTGGTGGGCAATGCCGAGGTTCGCTACGAGGGCCGCACGCGGCGCACCATGGTGCTGGGCGAGGGGCGCGATTTCGGCAAGGCTTTCACCATGAAGGTGCAGAGCGGCAGCTTCTGGATCGACGAAGACAACGAACAGGCACGCGCGCAGGCGGTGATCGGCTCCAAGATCCAGCAGGAGATGTACGGTGGCCGCAACCCGCTCGGCAGTTGGCTGCGCATCGGCGGCCAGCGCTACCGCGTGGTCGGTGTGATGGAATCCAAGGGGCAGATTCTCGGCATGGACATGGACGATGCCGTGTTCATCCCGGCGGCGCGCGCGATGGAACTGCTCAACCGCCCAGGTCTGATGGAAGTCAACGTCAGCTACCGCGCCGATGTGCCCGCCGACACGGTGATTAGGCTCATCAAGGAACGCATGACCGAACGGCACGGGCGCGAGGACTTCACCATCATCTCGCAGGAACAGGCGCTGGAAGTGCTGAGTTCGGTGCTCGATATCATCACCTTCGCGGTCGCCGCACTGGGCGGCATCTCGCTGCTGGTCGGGGCGGTCGGCATCCTCACCATCATGACCATGGCCGTCACCGAGCGCACCGCCGAGATCGGACTGTTGCGCGCTTTGGGTGCGCGCGAGAAGCAGGTGCTGACGCTGTTCTTGAGCGAAGCCATGATCCTCTCCGCGCTGGGTGGTTTGATGGGGCTGGTCATCGGCGTCGGTATCTCGCAGGGCCTGCACCTGCTGTTTCCGGCTTTGCCGGTGCACACGCCCTGGCTGTATGCGGTGCTGGCGGAACTGACTGCGATCACGATCGGGCTCGCGGCGGGTGTTGCCCCGGCCATGCGCGCAGCGCGGCTCGACCCAGTCGAGGCTTTGCATGCAGAGTAAAATTTAGCCACGGATGAAATTATCGTTGGAAATAATGTTGATAGGATTTTTATGCTGAGTTATCGCCACGCTTTCCACGCCGGCAACCATGCCGATGTGCTCAAGCATTTCGTCGAGTTGCAACTGCTGCGTTACCTCGCGCAGAAAGACAAACCGTTCTGGTACATCGATACCCATGCCGGTGCCGGCTGTTACGAACTGGATAGCGAATACGCCGAGAAGAACGCCGAATACGAGAGCGGTATTGCGCGGCTCTGGCAAGCCGATGATCTGCCTGCGTCGCTGGCGGAATACGTGGATATGGTCAAATACTTTAACCCGGAAGGTGTGCTGCATCTGTATCCCGGCTCACCGCTGGTCGCGCTGGATTCCATGCGCGAACAGGACAGATTGCGACTGTTTGAACTGCATCCGTCCGACTTCGACATCCTCGAACAGAACTTCGCCGGGCACGACACCCACGTCCTTATGCAGAAGGTGGATGGGTTCGGTGCCCTCAAAGCCCTGCTGCCACCGCCACCGCGCCGCGCACTGGTGCTCATCGATCCCCCTTATGAAGAAAAACAGGACTACCGGCGCGTGGTCAGTGCACTGCAGGAAGGCCTGAGACGCTTCGCCACCGGAACCTACGCCGTGTGGTATCCGCAGTTGCAGCGCAGCGAATCCGTGCTACTGCCGGGTGAGTTAAAGCAGCTTCCCGTCAAAAGCTGGCTGCATGTCGCCCTGAGCGTGCAACGCCCCTCGCTGGACGGTTTCGGCATGCACGGCAGCGGCATGTTCGTCCTCAACCCGCCGTGGACTTTGCATGCCACCTTGCAGGAAGTGATGCCGGTGCTGGCATCGCGCCTCGGGCAGAACGGCGAGGGAAGTTTTGTGCTGGAACAGCAGGCTGCGTGAATCGACATGACAAGGACTGCGACATCCTGCGACATCTTCTGTGCCGTAGTCGATAACTACGGGGACATCGGCGTGTGCTGGCGCCTGGCGCGGCAACTGGCGAACGAGCACGGCGTTGAGGTGCGGCTGTGGGTGGACGATCTGAAGAGTTTCGGCAAGCTGTGTCCGGAACTGGATGCGGCGTTGGACGAGCAGCGTTGTCGCGGTGTGGAAGTGCGACGCTGGAGCGCCGATTTTCCTGCCGTCGAACCCGCCGGGTTGGTGATCGAGGCATTCGCCTGCCGCTTGCCCGAATCCTATGTGTCGGCGATGGCCGCACGCGAGCAAAAACCGGTCTGGGTCAATCTGGAATACCTCTCGGCCGAAGACTGGGTGGAAGGCTGCCACAAACTGCCATCGCCGCATCCGAGCCTGCCACTGACCAAGTACTTTTTCTTTCCCGGCTTCACGGCAAAGACCGGCGGCCTGTTGCTGGAACGCGACCTGCTGGCGCGGCGGGATGCTTTTCAGTCGGATACCGGGGCGCAGCAGCGCTATTGGCAGAGTATGGGCGTGCCGGAGCGGTTGGCGGGGGAGTTAAGGGTGTCCTTGTTCGGCTATGAGAACGAGGCGATGGATAATCTATTGAGTGTCTGGGAGCGCGGCGATCAACCTGCGACCTGTCTGTTGCCGGAAGGACTTTCTCTACCGCAGGTGGCAGCGTTCTTTGGGCATGAATCAGGGAAGGCAGGAGATGTCTGGCAGCGGGGCCAGTTGCGCGTGCATGTGCTGCCTTTCGTCGAGCAGGAGTGTTATGACGAGTTGTTGTGGGCCTGCGACGTCAATTTCGTGCGCGGCGAGGACTCCTGCATCAGGGCGCAATGGGCGGCCAAGCCATTCATTTGGCAGATATATCCGCAGCATGACGGCGTGCATCTGGAGAAGTTGGAGGCATTGCGGGCACTATATTCGGCAGATCTGCCGCCCGAAGCGGGCCTGGCTGTGCGTGAGCTTTGGCTGGCCTGGAACGGCGGGTCGGATATCGTCGGGGCTTGGCAGCGCTTTGTGGCGCAGCGGGTTGTGTTGACCAGGCATAGTGCCGAATGGGCGCAGCGCCTGACGCCCAATAACCTCGCATTGAATTTGCTGGATTTTTACCGCCAAGTTGCATAGAATCCGCGCCTTGAATTTTGAGGGGCAGCAAACATGAAAACAGCACAAGAACTCCGCGCCGGTAACGTGATCAATGTTGGCGGCGATCCCATGGTCATCCTGAAGGCCGAATACAGCCGTTCCGGCCGTAACGGTTCCGTGGTCAAGATGAAGATGAAGAACCTGTTGACCGAAACGGCCAAAGAGACGGTATACGCTGCCGACGACAAGTTCGACCAGATCATCCTCGACAAGAAGGAATGCACCTACACCTACTTCGCCGACCCGATGTACGTGTTCATGGATACCGAATACAACCAGTACGAAGTCGAGAAGGAAAACGTCGGCGACGTGGTGAACTACCTGGCCGACGGCATGGAAGACATCTGCGAAGTGGTGTTCTACGAAGGCAAGGCGATCTCTGTTGAATTGCCCAATACCATCATTCGCGAGGTTGAGTACACCGAACCGGCGGTACGCGGCGACACTTCCGGCAAAGTGATGAAGCCGGCCCGTCTGAAAGGTTCCGGTTTCGAACTGCCCGTGGCGGCGTTCATCGAGATCGGCGACAAGATCGAGATCGACACCCGCACCAATGAGTACAAGAAACGCGCGAACTGAGTCTGGTTTGCTGAAGCAATAAAAAAGAGCCGCTTCGCAGCGGCTCTTTTGTTTTGGTACGTCATTCCGGCGAAGCAGGACAAGCCCAACTGCATACTTGATAAATACACTGGATTCCGGCTTTCGCCGGAATGACTGTGACTTACAGTTTTTCCACGCTGTACACCGCCACCAGCCTGTGCGTCTCGCCCGGCGCCAGTGTGACCACATTCTCCAGCGCGTTACCGCTCTCCACGCATACCATGTCACGGTGCAGTGCCGGGCCGAAGTCGCCCATCTTCTCTGCCTTTTCCGTCCACGGGTTCCACACCACGGTGGACTTGCTGCCCTGTTTGGCGACGCGGATAGCGCGTTTCAGGCCCTTATCCTCGATCACGCAATCGGCGGAGGTGTTCACATACACGCGGTCCACTTCGCTCTCGACGACGATGCCATCCTGCTGGTTGAAGCGCGCAAAATCCTTCACCTTGTCCAGGTATTCGCAGTTCTCCAAACCGTAAATGGTCATGTTGGCGACATCGCTGATCTGGAGGTAGGTGTGCAGGGCTTCGCCGAGCTCGAAGGTCTCCTTGCCGGTGTTGGTCGTTACCAGTTCGACGCGCAGTGCCTTGCCCACGGTCACTTCGAGCTGCACGGAGGAAGCATGCGGCCATTGCGCGCGGGTGGCATCGCTCTCGACCAGGGCGAAGCGCAGGAAGGTCGAACCATCCGGCAGCGCCTTCGTTTCCAGCACGTCCCACGGCACGGTGCGCGCATAGCCGTGGCCTGGCAGTTTGCTTTCATTTTTGTGCGGGCCGAACCACGGCCAGCAGATCGGCACGCCGCCGCGGATAGATTTGCCCGGCGCGAACTTGGCCTTGGGCGACAGCCAGATCACCGGTTCTTCGCCGCGCGGCTGGAAGGTGGCGATATGTGCGCCCTGCAGTGCGATGTTGGACAGCGCGTGATGGTTGGCGACCTCGGCCACGACTATGCCTTCGGCGATCTCCTTGAATTGCACGTGGTTGCCGATGGCGAAGCGCTGGTTGAGTTCAGTCAAAGTCATTTCGATTCCTGTAAGGGGTTGGTGGTGAAAAAAACGGTCAGCTCTGGTCGGCCGGCGGTGCAGTCTTCAGCACCTCGTCCAGCGTGGTGAGTCCCGAGGCGATCTTGAGAGCGCCGGAGATCCTCAGCGGTTTCATGCCTTCGCGGTTGGCCTGTTCGCGCAGGGCAGCGATGTCGGTCTCGGGCGTGATGAGTCTGCGCAGAGCAGGCGACATAAGCAGGATCTCGTAGATGCCGATGCGGCCGGAGTAGCCGGTCATCCGGCATTCCAGGCACCCTTGCGGGCGCTGGACTTGGACCGGGCGCGTGGCTTTCCACGGTGCGACCAAGCCATTCCACATCTCGATATCGTCTTCCTGGATCGGATGCGGCTGCTTGCATTGGGGACAAAGCGTGCGCACCAGTCGCTGCGCCATGATGCCGAGCAGGGTGGCGTTGATCAGATAGTACGGTACGCCAAGATCGAGCAGGCGGGTGATGGCGGAAGGCGCGTCATTGGTATGCAGCGTCGAGATCACCAGGTGGCCGGTGAGAGCTGCCTGGATCGCCATTTCCGCCGTCTCCAGATCTCGTATTTCGCCAACCATGATGATGTCAGGATCCTGTCGCATCAGCGCGCGCACGCCTTCGGCAAAATTCAGATCCAGACCTTGTTGTATCTGCATCTGGTTGAACGCCGGTTCGACCATCTCAATGGGGTCTTCCAGCGTACATACATTCACTTCCGGCGTTGCCAGACTTTTTAGTGTGGAGTACAGAGTAGTCGTTTTACCGGAGCCGGTCGGACCGGTGACCAGGATGATCCCGTTGGGCTGCGTGGTCATGCTTTGCCACCGCGCCCGGTCATCTTCGGAAAATCCGAGTTCGGACAAGTCGCGTAGCAGTACTTCCGGGTCGAAGATACGCATCACCAGTTTCTCGCCAAAAGCCGTTGGAAGCGTGGAGAGGCGCAACTCGATCTCCTGCCCATCTTCCGTGCGGGTTTTGACGCGCCCATCCTGCGGGCGGCGCTTCTCCATCAGATCCATGCGGCCCAGCAGTTTGATGCGGCTGGTCATCGCGGTAACCACTGACATCGGCAGTTGGTGCACCTGGTGCAATATCCCGTCGATACGGAAGCGTACCAGACCGAATTCGCGACGCGGCTCGATATGGATATCCGAGGCGCGCTGGTCGAAAGCGTATTGCCACAGCCAATCCACAATGGTGACGATATGCTGGTCGTTGGCGTCGAACTGCTTGTTGGTCTTGCCCAGTTCGACCAATTGCTCGAACGAGGCGGGATTGGACGATTTTTGTGAGGATTTGGTGGCGCTCTTGACCGAGCGCGCCAGATTGTAGAACTCGACCAGATAACGATGGATGTCGGCCGGTGAAGAGATGACACGGCGGATATTCTTGCGCGAGGTCTGCCTGAGCACAGGTTCCCAACTGCGCAGATAAGGCTCGGCCGTCGCGACGACCAGATCATTCCCGTCGATGGAGAGCGGCATGATGGCGAAGCGGTTGGCATAATCGATCGACATGAGATCCACCAGGTTGGTGAAATCGATCTTCAAGGGGTCGATATGGAGATAATCCAGCCCGACTTTTTTCGCCATCCATTCGGTCAGCGTATCCAGTGTCAGTATGCGGTAAGGCGCTGCCAGGGATTTCCAGCTTTTTCCCGCGATGATCACCAGAGGATGCTCGCTATGCCGGCGAATGCGGTGTTCGGCGTAGAGGGCGTCGGAATCTTCTTTGCCGACCATACCGTCGGCAACGAGCATTTCGAGCAGTTCAGACAGTTTCAGTTTATGTTCTGCGACTTCTTGATCAGCCATGATCGTGCCTAGAGTGGAGTTTGGCGGACTATACCGATATCGGGCGCTTGCTTCAATTAACTTGGACGGGTTCCGGGACTGAAGCAGTAACTGCTGCGGAAGTCGGGCGAATACGTCACATGATATGGTGAGCTTCGAGTCGTGCGATCAGGCGCCGGTTTTCCGCCTGAACAATAACAAAATCACAACCCCACAAAATCAATGAGCCTCGGGATCATTATCACCCGAGGCTCATCTAGTTGTGTTGTATGACAAGGCTCAACAGCCCCGGCTTACGGTTTTTTAGGCCGCCATAGCGAAGTTTTCATCGTTTGCATTTACATGCTTGCTTCATTTACGTCGATCGCCTGACGTGTCGCCCCGAAACCTATCTGCTCACTGTCGAAACCAGGTCATCCCCATCATAAGCACACTGCTATCACTGCACTTATGGTGGAGATGGGCGGAATCGAACCGCCGTCCAACAAGCCCTTATTGAGCCGGAGTTTTCGCAAACCGAAGTTTGCTCACAACAATGCGGAGGATTTTAACACAGCGAGAGCAAATCTCTGCACTTGGTGCAAAGATGTGGTTCCCAGCGCAACCGCAAGGGTGCCGTTTTTATTTGTTGGTGGAGGCGGGGGGGAATTGGCCATCCTGGCCAGCCAACGCACCTGCATGTGCGTTGGCGTTCGCAGGCTCGCAGCAGTGCTGCTCGAATTCCCTGCTCACCCCCCGTCCGTACCGGACGGGGTTTCAATTCCCCCTCAACTTCACATGCAACAAATAAAAATGGCCACCCTGACGGGCAGCCATTTTTATTTATTGGTGGAGGCGGGGGGAATTGAACCCCCGTCCGCGAGCCCTCTACAGGCAGTTCTACATACTTAGTCTGGTTATTTGATTTTATCCGGCAGACGCCAACCGACAGGCTGCTACAGGACGAGTCACCTTGGTTTTAGCTTCGTGCAAAGTGACCCTGCACGACACGATTCCGTGTAAATGATCCCACTCATCGCGGCATTACTGCCTTGAGCCCCTCCACGGACAGCAGGGTGTGGGATCTAACCGGTTAAGCGGCTAGAGCGTACTTTTCGTCGTTTGCGACTATTGGTTTTCCAGCTGATTTACGAGGTGGCGGGTCCTCGGTATGCCCTACACTGCTTTGTAACCCACGTCGAAGCCAGGTCGCCCCCGGTTCGGTTTGTTATTCAGCAGATTGCATTGTACAGCCGGGTAGGGTGGGGAGCTAGCGGGGTTTGCCGTTCTGCATGAAGCGGGCGAAGTGGCGGTCGGCCTTGGTGGCGTGCGAGGCGAACCAGTCGAGCAGCAACAGTTCGGTGCGGAAGGCGAGGTAGCGCGGATCTTCAGTGTGCTGTGAGGCCTTTTTCTCCAATTCGGAGAAGTGTTCGACGAAACGCCTGTGTTCCTGGATATGCCCCTCGGCAAAAGGATAGTTGTGCTCGAGCATCAGTTGCTCTTCGCGGGGGAAGAGATGCTGCGCATGCTGGTGGAGGGGCGGGAAGATGGCGGCGAAGTCGCGGCATTCGTTTTGCGCTATCGCGGTGGTGAGCGAGTTGATGTGGTACATCAGGATGCGATTTGCATTGTCGATCTCCGGCAGACCGGTGTGCTGTTCTTCCTTCCACGACAGATCGGACTGCAATTCGCCGGTGCCCAGATGCTGCCCGCTGGTCTGGAATTCATGGCAGCGCTCCAGGTAGATGAGGGCGGGATAGTCGTCTGGCGCGATCTCTATGCATCGTTTGAGTAGCGGGACGGCTTGGGCGATATCCCGCATATGGTAATAGGCGACCGCTTTTTCGAAGATCGCCAGACTTTGCCGTTTGCTGTTGCGCAATTCCTCGGGGTTGTTGTCGAAGACCTCGTAGACGGAAAGCGGCTGCGACTTGCCTTTCACGCGGATACGGTCGAGGAAACGGATGTCGTATTTGCCTGGGTCGTACAGGTCGTACAGGGTGTTCTGGCTGATGATCAGCGGTGTGTGGTAGGTCTTGGTGGCTTCTTCCAGCCGCGCGGTCAGATTCACCGCATCGCCGATCACGGTACTGTCCATGCGGTTGATGCCGCCCACGGTGCCTATCATCACCACGCCGGTGTTGAGGCCGATGCCGATCTGCACGGGCGCGTAGCCCGCCCGTTCGCGTCCGGCGTTGTAGTAGCTCAGCCGTTCCAGCATGGCGATAGCGCCGCTCACCGCTTCGTCGGCGCCCTTCTCGAACAGGGCCATGATGGCGTCGCCGATGTATTTGTCGATGATGCCGTGATGGCGGCTGATGACCGGCTCCATCTGGCTGAGGTAGGAGTTGATGAACTCGAAGTTCTCCGCCGGGGTCATCGATTCCGACAGTGGGGTGAAATCGCGGATGTCCGAGAACATGATGGTCATCTTGCGCTCGACCTGGTCGCCGAGCTTCACGTCGACGATGCTTTTGGCTTCGAGCAGGTTGAGCAACTGGTGCGGGACCAGGCGGCCATACGCCGTCTCGGTCTGTTGCAGCAAGGCCAGCGCCTGTTGATGGGCGATGATGACCTTGTGCAAGATCTCCTGGATGCTGTCTTGCGACGGATTATCGGGGGGGGCTTGCCCTTTGCGTCCTTGGTTCATACTCCTCCGCGCTGCCTTATCGTTATGGAGGGCATCATACCCGTTGATCAGCTCTGGATGTAACGCAGCAGCGCCAAGGGTGTCGGCACACTGCCGCTGGCAGGCCAGGAGCCGGTATCGGCCGCCGGGTCGATGTAACCGTAGGCGGCGATGATGCCGGTCATGCCGGCCGCCTGAGCCGCTTCCATGTCGCGCAGATCGTCGCCAAGATACAAACAGCTTTCCGGCGCGACGGACATCAATTCTGCGGCATGCAACAAGGGCATCGGGTGCGGCTTGGCGTGCGCGCAGGTATCGCCGCTCACCAGACAGGCGGCGCGTTGGGCGTAGCCGAGCTTTTCCATCAGTGGCACGGTGTAGCGGTGCGGTTTGTTGGTGACGATACCCCAGGGTATCTCGTGCCGCTCCAGTTCCGCGACCAGGGTCGACATGCTCGGGAACAGCACCGTCCTGTCGCAGATGTGCTCCTCGTAATATTGCAGGAAGGCATTGCGCAGGGTTTCGTAATTCGGCGCATCCGGCGTCACGTTCATGCCCAGTTTCAGCAGACCTTGCGAACCATGCGATGCTTGCGGCCGCAGAGTCGCGACGGGCAGCGGAGGCAGGTCGTGCAGGGCGCGCACATGGTTGAGTGCCGCCGCCAGATCGGGCGCGGTATCGGCGAAGGTGCCGTCGAGATCGAAGAGGACGGCCTGTGACATATCAGCCTTTGCGGCAGGCCACCATGTAATTGACGCTGCTGTCGCGGCCGAGCGAGTAGCTCTTGTCGAGCGGGTTGTAGCTCATGCCGGTCACGTCAGAGACATCCAGTCCGGCATCGCGGCACCACTGCGCCAGTTCGGAAGGCTTGATGAACTTGGCGAAGTCATGCGTGCCGCGCGGCAGCAGGTTGAGGATGTATTCCGCACCGATCACGGCGAAAAGATACGATTTCGGGTTGCGGTTGAGCGTGGAGAAGAACACGTGGCCGCCCGGTTTCGCCAGTTTGGCGCAGGCGGCGACCACGGCGGCGGGATCGGGCACATGCTCCAGCATCTCCATGCAGGTCACCACATCGTATTGCCCGGGGCGCTCGGCGGCCAGGTCTTCCACCGCCACTTTGCGGTATTCCACCTGCTTGCCGCTTTCCAGCAGATGCAGCTTGGCCACCTGCAGCGATTTGTCGGCCAGATCGATGCCGCTTACTGTCGCGCCCAGTCCGGCCATGCTCTCGCTCAGGATGCCGCCGCCGCAGCCCACATCCAGCACTGTCTTGCCGGAAAGCTGCGCGATGCGGTCGATGTAGCCTAGTCGCAAGGGGTTGATCTCGTGCAGGGGCTTGAACTCGCTGTTCGGATCCCACCATTTGTGGGCGAGTTGCGAGAATTTCTCGATTTCGACGGGATCTGCGTTGGACATGATGGTTGACTGGTTCGGATTGAGGACTGCTTGGAATGTAGCAAAACCGCGCGCAATAAACAAAGGGAAGCGCGCGAGTATGCATATATCCCGCAACATCAGGGCGCAAGACCAAGCGGGAGCTAGCGGCGGACGGGTGGAAATGGTATGTTAAGGAACTGTGAAATTTTCCGAATCTATCTGGAATAGGGCTCTTGGCAATGCGTGTACTCATCATTGAAGACAATCGCGATCTCGCGTCCAATATGTTCGATTTCCTGGAGGCCAAGGGACACGTCGTGGATGCGGCGGGGGACGGCATCACCGGCATGCATCTGGCGCTGGTCAACCAGTATGACGCCATCGTGCTCGACCTCATGTTGCCCGGTATGGACGGCATCACACTGTGCCGCAAGCTGCGCGAAGAGGGCGGCAAGACCACGCCGGTGCTGATGATCACCGCGCGCGACTCGCTCGACGACAAGATCGCCGGGCTGGAAGCCGGGGCGGACGACTATCTGGTCAAACCCGCCGAGCTGCGCGAAGTGGAGCTGCGCCTGCGTGTGCTGCACCGCCGCGGCGGCGACCAGCCGCAGAAACTCAAGAAGATGGTGATCGAGGACCTCAGCCTCGATCCTGCCACCTGCTCGGTCAAGCGCGGGGACAAGCACATCGAACTGCCGCCCATTCCCTACAAGATACTGGAAGCGCTGATGTCGCGCTCGCCGCAGGTGGTCAGCCGCGACGAAATCGAGCATGTCGTCTGGGGCGAGGGCCGTCCGGACAGCGATTCGCTGCGCGCACACGTGCACCTGCTGCGTGACATCATCGACAAGCCGTTCCAGCGCAAGCTGCTGCGCACCCTGCGAGGTTTCGGTTACCAACTGGTCAGCCCGGATGTTCCAGACCAGTAGCCTGCGTTTCCGGGTCGCCTTCTATTACGCGCTGTTCGGGGCCGGGCTCAGTGTCCTGCTGTCCAGCGGCGTCTACTTCACCGTGCAGCAGATCGGGCACCGGCTCATGGACCAGGTGTTGCTGGTGGAGTTGTACGAGCATGCCAGCGAAGAGAAGTTCGAATCGCCGAACACCGCTTCCATCAAGGGCTATATCGTCTCCGACAAGGAGACCAGCCGCAATATTCCGCCGGAAGTGAAGGCGCTGCCGCCGGGCGGACACAACATCACCGTCGGCGAAGTCGACTATCGCGCGCAAGTCGTCGATGTCGGGGATGCGCGCTATTTCATGATGTTCAATACCGAAAGCCAGCATCTGCAGGAAACCAAATTCTTCCGTTTTGTGGTCTTCTTCGCGATATTCATGATCGTCAGCTCGTCCATCGGCGGCGTCATTCTGGCGAGTCGCGTCACCGCCTCGGTCACGCGACTCGCCAGACAGGTCGGACAGGCCGAGCCGCGCGATGCCGACCTGTCTTTGATCAAGCTGACCACCAACGACGAAGTGGGCGAGCTGGCGCGCGCTTTCGACCGTTATCTCAGGCGCCTGCGCGAATTCATCGAGCGCGAGAACTACTTCACCGCGGATGTGAGCCACGAGTTGCGCACCCCGCTGGCCATCATGCTGGGTACGGTCGAGGTGCTGGAACAGGATGCCACGCTGACGGCCAAGCAGCGCGAGCGTATTGCGCGCATCCGCCGTGCCGCGCAGGACATGATCGAACTCACCTCAGCGCTGCTGTTGATGGCGCGCGAGCAGCAATACTCGCGCGACGAGCCACCCGGCCATGTGGGAGAAGTGGTGCGCAGCTGTGTCGAAAAACACTTGCCGCTGATCGCGGGCCGGCCGATACGCATGGAAGTGAAGTTAATCTCCGAGCCCGACCTGTTGTTCGAGCGGCCGCTGCTGGAAGTCGTGATCGGCAACCTGATTCGCAACGCCCTGTTCAACACCAAGGCCGGCTTCGTGTTGCTGCGTCTTGAGGAGGATCGGCTGGTGGTGCAGGACACCGGGGTCGGCATGCGACCTGACGAACTGGCACGCGCCCTGGACCGCTATTACAAAGGGCCATCGAGTGCCGGTTCCGGAGTTGGATTGTCACTGGTGAAACGCATCTGCGAGCGCTACGGCTGGCGCATCTCGCTTGACAGCCAGGAAGGGCAAGGGACGATGGCGGTGATCATGTTTACTGCGGCGAAATCTTCCTTACCCCTTTCGGAATCGAAATAGCGCATTTCTGAAGTTTTTTTGCCTGTTGTTGTAAAAAACACAACTTAACGCTATTTTCACAATTCATTGACGCGGGCTTCACACTGCCGTCGC
Organism: Gallionellaceae bacterium; assembly: GCA_003445795.1. GTDB lineage: Bacteria > Pseudomonadota > Gammaproteobacteria > Burkholderiales > Gallionellaceae > Sideroxyarcus. The sequence goes on along the minus strand of DMCN01000098.1, from coordinate 18,658 downwards.
TAGAATCGCCTCCAACTTGTGCATGGAGGTCTTTATACCAAGGCACAAGGGCATTAAGTCGTAAGACACTTACTCAATAATAAAGAGGAGAAACGCAATGAAGAAAATCGTACTGTCTCTGGCAGGCGTATTGGCCGCAACAGCATTTGCACCCGAAGCATCCGCCATTCCGGCGTTTGCCCGTCAAACTGGTCTGGCTTGCAGCTCTTGCCACTTCCAGCACTACCCCGTGCTGAGCACAACCGGTCAAGAATTCAAGGTTGGCGCCTACACGCAATTGAGCGCCAAGGGCAAGTTCAAGGGTGAAGACCTGTCTATCCCCGACCAACTGAACGCAGCCATCCTGTTGAAGGCTCGCTATCAGAAGTCCAATGGTACTGACCTCGCTACCGATGTTGGCGGTGGGACAACAAATAGCGGCCAGTTCCAGATCCCTGACGAGCTGAGCCTGTTCTTCGGCGGCCGTATTGGCGACAGCGGTATGGTCAAGATGGGTTTCATGAACGAGAACAACATGGTTGGCGGCCCCGCTGGCGGCATCATCGCTGGCTTGAAGATTCCGGTCGCGATCGCGCTGGACCCGGTCACTGTGCAAGTGATTCCTTACGGTACCGATGCATTGGGCATGGCTTACGGCTTCGAACAGTCCAGCACCGGCATGACCCGCGGTATCCGTTGGGCTGAGCACCGTACCGACATCTCCGCTGCGCAATTCACCGGCATGGGTTCCGGTACTGCTTCCGGCGTCGCGTTCGTTGTTAACAGCGACATGGGTTACCTGAACCTGTCCAAGTGGACACCGCAGTTCTTCTTCGTTGGTGGCACGACTGGTGTTCGCATGACTTCCACCTGGTTGCGCGTGGCCGCCACTCCGACCATCGCCGACTGGGCGATGCATATCGGTGCCGGTATGGCTAGCGGTACCAGCTCCTGTGCGGACCCGCTTGGCGCTCCCGCCACAGCACATGGCCCCGCCAACGATTGCGACACCAAGGGTACCGTTGTTGACTTCCAGGCTCAGGGTGCTGTTGCCGAGATGGAAACCAGCTTGTATGCGCAGTATTCTTCTGCTCCGGCGACTTCTGCATCGGGTGCCAACGCTGGTAACCTGTTCAACGCCAGCACGTTCAACTCCAAGACTGCTCTGTCGGTCGGTGCTGATTTCAGCGTGATCCCGCACACATTGCACGTTGGTGTGTCTTACCTGACCGGTAACGATGGCAAGGTTACTGCTGCAGACTCCGACAAGGTGACTTCCTTGACTCTGGCTGCCGTGTATGACCTGTACCAGAACGTTGCGCTGCACCTGAATCACAGCATGCGTAGTGGCTCTGCTTACAACGCAGGCACCGGTACTCGTGCTGCAGAAACCTTGCCCGGCGGTGTTGGCAAGACTCTGACCACGTTCATGCTGGAAGCTGCTTGGTAATCGTAGCGTAAGTGTTGTAATCAAGAGGAAGGCCGCAAGGCCTTCCTTTTTTGATTCGGCGAAGCTATTTTGTATATATTGAGGATTCGATAGGGAGGATCACAATGAAAGATAAGAATAAACACATCGGCATGCATCTGGGCACCTTGGGTGTCCTGCTAGGCATGCTGCTCACGTCGGCGGCAGTCCAGGCCGAGCCGGTTCCGCTGGAAGAGCGCTTGCTGCTCTGCGGTGGCTGCCACAACCCGGACGGCAACAGCGTTATTCCTGAGAATCCAAAGCTTTCAGCCATGAATGCGAAATATCTGCAGCGTCAGATGGAAGATTTCAAGGCTGGCAAGCGTACCAATCCGATCATGGATAGCATCATCCCGATGGTGGATGAGAGCGAGTTCAAGGCGCTGGCGAAGTATTTCAGCGAGCAGAAGCGTCTGGTCGGCGCACCGGCGGCCGATCCGAGCGCCCCGGCAGTAGCGGACGCGAGCGCACCGGCAGCGGCTGGGGCGATGAGCGAACAGGCCAAGGCTGATCTGGTCGCCAAGGGTCAACAGATCTACCTCGAAGGTGTGCTGGCGACAGCGGCACCGGCTTGTGGCGGTTGCCATGGCGAAGACGGTAGCGGCAACGACAAGTTCCCGCGCCTGAACGGTCAGAACCAGACTTACGTCGTTTCGCAGCTGGCGAATTTCAAGAGCGGTGCCCGTACCAATGATCCCAAAGGTGTCATGCGCGCCGTTGCCAAGCGTTTGACCGAAGAGGAGATGGCTGCCGTGGCAGAATATATCTTTACCTTGAAGGAAGCTGAATAATGAAAAAACTACTTTCTATCGTTATCGTCGCGCTGTTCTCCCTGCAGGCTGCCGTTGTTGTCGCAGCAGATGCGAGCAAGCCCAAGGTCTACGGCAAGAAGGGTTACGTCTGGGACGAGATGACACCCGAGCGTACCGCAGTGCTGAAGATGGGCGGTGATCCGGTGAAGGGCAAAGAGTCCTTCCGCGGTTGCCAGGGCTGTCACAAGGCCGATGGCGCCGGTGTGCGCGAGGGTGTCTATCCCCGCCTGACCGGCCAGCATGCCAGTGTGCTGATCAAGCAGATCACCGAGATTCGCGCCGGTATCCGCCTTAACCCGAAGATGTTGCCTTTCGTTGAAGATCCGGCCATTTCCATGGAAGAGATCGGCGACATCGCGGCTTATCTGAACACTCTGACCACCGTTCGCGAGAACGGCAAGGGTGCGGAAGACATGTCGGCCAAGGGCAAGAAACTGTTCAACGACAACAAGTGCTTCACTTGCCACGGCAAGAACGGCGAAGGCGATGCAGCCAAGTCCTACCCGATGGTCTCGGCCCAGCACTTCGACTATCTGGTGCGCGAGATGAAGTGGATCAAGCAGGGTGTTCGCGGCAACTCCAACCCCGACATGGTCAAGGCGATCGCCAAGTTCTCGCAGGCTGATCTGGAAGCAGTGGCAGACTACCTGTCCAGGCTGCCCGACTACCGTACGGTGACTGCGGCAGCACCGGCAGCAAAATAAGGCAGTACAACAGATTCATTGCAGCTTCGTAGTGTTCAGGCAACGGCTTCGGCCGTTGCCTTTTTCTTTGTCAGGGCCTGTTTTGGCGGCAATGGGCTAAGCAGGCCGGGCGGCTACTGGGCGGTCCGAGGCGGGTAGTCGGCGGGGGCGGGGTGCTGTGCTAGAATGCGGTCTTCGTTTTATCGCCCCGTCGGCTTCTTTCGGGGCTCAAAAATAGGTCGCTCATGGAACAACAATTCGCCAAAGAAACCCTGCCGGTAAGCCTTGAAGAAGAGATGCGCAAGTCCTATCTGGACTACGCGATGAGTGTGATCGTGGGCCGTGCGCTGCCCGATGTGCGCGACGGTCTGAAGCCGGTGCACCGGCGCGTGTTGTTCGCGATGCACGAGCTGTCCAACGACTGGAACAAGGCCTATAAGAAATCGGCGCGTATCGTTGGCGATGTCATCGGTAAGTACCACCCGCACGGCGACACCGCGGTGTACGACACCATCGTGCGTATGGCGCAGGACTTTTCGCTGCGCTACACGCTGGTGGACGGCCAGGGTAACTTCGGTTCGGTGGACGGCGATAACGCGGCGGCGATGCGTTACACCGAGATCCGCATGGCCAAGATCGCGCACGAGCTACTGGCCGACCTGGATAAAGAGACGGTCGACTTCGGGCCGAACTACGACGGTTCCGAGCATGAACCGCTGGTGTTCCCGGCGCGCTTCCCCAACCTGCTGGTAAACGGCTCTTCCGGCATCGCGGTGGGCATGGCGACCAACATCCCGCCGCACAATATGAGCGAAGTGGTGGATGCCTGCCTGGCGCTGCTGAAGAATCCGGAAATGGACATCGAGCAACTGATTGAATTGGTGCCCGCGCCCGACTTCCCGACTGCCGGTTTCATCTACGGCCTGGCTGGCGTGAAAGAGGGTTACCGCACCGGCCGCGGCCGCGTGGTGATGCGCGCACGCACCCATTTCGAGGACATCGGCAAGGGCGACCGCCAGGCCATCATCATCGACGAACTGCCGTATCAGGTGAACAAGGCCACCTTGCTGATGCGCATCGGCGAGATGGTGCGCGAGAAGCGCCTCGAAGGCATTTCCGAAATCCGCGACGAGTCGGACAAGTCCGGCATGCGCGCGGTGATCGAGCTGAAACGCGGCGAGAACGCCGAAGTGATCCTGAACCAGCTCTACAAGGACACGCCGATGCAGGACAGCTTCGGCATCAACATGGTCGCGATCGTCGACGGCCAGCCCAAGCTGTGCAACCTGAAAGACATCATCGGGGCCTTCCTGCGCCACCGCCGCGAAGTCATCACCCGCCGTACCATCTTTGAATTGCGCAAGGCGCGCGAACGCGGCCATATCCTCGAAGGTCTGGCGGTTGCCCTGTCCAACGTGGACGAGATCATCGCGCTGATCAAGGCGGCACCGACGCCGCCGGAAGCCAAACGGTCTCTGATGGGTCGTTCCTGGCGTTCGTCGCTGGTGGAGGATCTGCTTTCCCGCGTCAGCGACGCATCGCGTCCCGAGGGGCTGGCACCCGAGTTCGGTCTGACAGGCAATGGCAACGAGCGCGGCTACTACCTCTCCGACGCGCAGGCCCAAGCCATATTGGAATTGCGTCTGCAACGCCTGACCGGGCTGGAGCAGGACAAGATCGTCGGCGAATACCGCGAAGTGATGGACAAGATCGCCGACCTGCTCGACATCCTGTCCAAGCCGGCGCGCGTGACGCAGATCATCGGCGACGAGCTGGTTACGATCCGATCGCAGTTCGGCGACAAGCGCCGCAGCGAGATCATCACGCACACGCAAGACATGAGCATGGAAGACCTGATCGCGCCGGAAGACGTGGTGGTCACCATGTCGCACAGCGGTTACATGAAGGCGCAGAAGCTGGACGAATACCGCGCGCAGAAACGCGGCGGACGCGGCAAGCAGGCGACGGCAACCAAGGAAGACGATTTCGTCGACAACCTGTTCATCGCCAACACCCACGATTACATCCTGTGCTTCTCCAACCGCGGCCGCGTGTACTGGCTCAAGGTCTATGACGTGCCGCAGGGTACGCGCATCAGCCGCGGCAAACCGATTGTGAATCTGTTGCCGCTGGAAACGGGCGAGAAGATCAACGCCATCCTGCCGGTGAAGCAGTTCACCGAGGACCAGTTCATCTTCTTCGCGACCAGCGAAGGCACGGTGAAGAAGACGCCGTTGTCCGATTTCGCCAACCCGCGCAAGGCCGGCATCATCGCCATCAGCCTGGACGAGGGCGACTTCCTCATCGGCGTGGCGATCACCGACGGCAAGCACGACGTGATGCTGTTCTCGGACGAGGGCAGGGCGGTGCGCTTCGACGAGGACGACGTGCGCGGCATGGGCCGCAACGCACGCGGCGTGCGCGGCATGAACCTGGCCAAGGGCGGCAAGGTCATCGCGCTGCTGGTGGCCGAGAACGAAGAGCAGTCCGTGCTGACCGCGACCGAGAACGGCTACGGCAAGCGCACACCGATCACCGAATACACCCGCCATGGCCGTGGCACGCAGGGCATGATCGCGATCCAGACTTCCGAGCGTAACGGCAAGGTGGTGGCGGCCACGCTGGTCAAACCGGAAGAAGAGATCATGCTGATCGGCACCAGCGGCGTGCTGATCCGCACCCGCGTCAACGAGATCCGCGAGATGAGCCGCGCCACGCAGGGCGTGACGCTGATCAATCTGGGCGAGGGCGAGAAACTGGCCGGTCTGAGCCGCATCGCCGAGACCGAAGAAGAGGATGCCGAGTAAATGACGGTCTTCAACTTCAGCGCCGGTCCCGCCGTATTGCCGCACGAGGTGCTGGTGCAGGCGCGCGAGGAGTTGCTGGATTGGCACGGCACCGGCATGTCGGTGATGGAGATGTCGCACCGCGGCAAGGAGTTCATGGGCATCGCGGCGCAGGCCGAGGCTGATCTGCGCGAGTTGCTGCACATCCCGAAGAACTACAAGGTGCTGTTCCTGCAGGGCGGCGCGCATCTGCAGTTCTCCATGATCCCGCTCAATCTGCTGCGCGGCAAACTCTCGGCCGACTATGTGAACACCGGCGAATGGTCGAAGAAGGCCATCGCCGAGGCGAAGAAGTTCTGCCACGTCAACGAGGCTGCCAGCAGCGCCGACCGCAATTTCACCTACGCTCCCGAACTCAAGACCTGGAAGCTGGACAAGGACGCGGCCTACGTGCACTACACGCCGAACGAGACCATCGGCGGCGTGGAGTTCAACTGGGTTCCCGACACCGGCAAGGTGCCGCTGGTGGCGGACATGTCGTCCAACATCCTGTCGCGTACCTGTGATGTGGCGAAGTTCGGCCTGATCTACGCCGGTGCGCAGAAGAACATCGGCCCCGCCGGATTGACGCTGGTGATCGTGCGCGAGGACCTGGTCGGCCATGCCGACCCGCGCCTGCCGACCATGCTGGATTACAAGATCCACGCCGACAACGATTCGATGTACAACACCCCGCCGACCTACGGCATGTACATGGCCGGACTGGTGTTCCAGTGGCTGAAGAAGAACGGCGGCGTGGCCGCGATGGAACGCACCAATATCGCCAAGGCCAGGCTGCTGTATGACGCCATCGACGCCAGCAGCGGTTTCTACGCATGCCCGGTGGCGAAGGCCGACCGTTCGCGCATGAACGTGCCGTTCAAGACGCGCGATGCGGCGCTGGACGCCGAATTCCTCAAACAGGCGGAAGCTCGCGGCATGCTGCAACTCAAGGGCCACAAGCTGGCGGGCGGTATGCGCGCCTCGATCTACAATGCCATGCCGCTGGCGGGCGTGCAGGCATTGGCCGATTTCATGAATGAATTCGCGCAGCGCAAAGGCTGATCCACATGTCCGAAGAACTGAAAAAATTCCGCGCCCAGATAGACTGTATCGACGACGAACTGCTCAAGCTGTTCAACCAGCGTGCCGGACTGGCGCAGCAGATCGGCCGCGCCAAAGGCAACGGAGCGGTGCTCCGTCCCGAGCGCGAGGCGCAGGTGCTGAACCGCATGGCGCAGGCCAATGCCGGGCCGCTGTCCAAGCAGGCGGTGACGCAGTTGTTCACCGAGATCATGTCGCAATGCCGCGCGCTGGAAGCGCCGCTGCGCGTGGCCTATCTCGGCCCTCATGGCACTTTCAGCGAAGCGGCGATGTTCCAGCGTTTCGGCCAGGCTTCAGAGGGCTTGCCCGCCGACTCCATCGACGGCGTGTTCGCGGCGGTGGAAAGCGGGGCGGCGAACTACGGTCTGGTGCCGGTGGAGAATTCCACCGAAGGCGCGATTGGGCGCACGCTCGACCTCCTGCTCAACAGCGATCTCAAGATCTGCGGTGAAGTGCTGTTGCAGGTGCATCAGTGCGTGCTGTCCAACGAGAACGACCTGTCGCTCATCCGCAAGGTCTATTCGCATCCGCAATCGTTCGGTCAGTGTCAGGATTGGCTGCATGCGCACCTGCCGCAGGCCGAGCGCATTACCGCTTCCAGCAATGCCGACGCGGCGCGCATGGCGGCGGAAGAGTCATTTGCTGCCGCAGTCGCCGGAGAGCATGCGGCGGAGCATTTCCGTCTCAAGGTGCTGGCGCAGAACATCGAGGACGATGCGCGCAACACCACGCGCTTCCTCGTCATCGGCAAACAGGATGTCGCGCCCTCCGGTCGCGACAAAACTTCGCTGGCGATGTCCACGCCCAACCGCCCCGGCGCGATGCACGCCCTGCTGACCCCGCTGGCCAACAACGGCGTCTCGATGACCAAAATGGAATCGCGGCCCAGCGGCGCAGGTTTGTGGGAATACGTGTTCTACGTGGACATCGAAGGCCATCAATCCGATGCCAAGGTCGCCGCCGCGCTGGAGCAGCTCAAGCAGATCGCCGCTTTCGTCAAGGTGCTGGGTTCGTATCCGGTGGCTGTGTAGTCCAAAGCCAACCCTAACCCATTTTTGTTTTTTCTCAAGGCATCAAATGAATTTCTGTGATTTAGCCCCTTCCTATATCCGCGCTATCGCGCCGTACCAGCCCGGCAAGCCGATCTCGGAACTGGAACGAGAGCTCGGTATCAGCGGCATCATCAAGCTGGCCTCTAACGAGAATCCGCTGGGCGCGAGCCCGGCTGCAGTCGCCGCCATGCAGGAGGCGATCAAGACCATCGCGATCTATCCCGATGGCAACGGTTTCGAACTTAAAGATGCGCTGGTCAAGCGCTATGGCGTGACACATGCCAACATCACACTGGGCAACGGCAGCAACGACCTGCTCGAACTGGCGGCGCGCGCCTTCCTGCAACCCGGCGACAAGGTGGTGTACTCGGCACATGCTTTCGCCGTGTATGCGCTGGCGACACAAGCCGTGGGCGCGACCGGCATCACTGTGCCCGCCGCCGCGGGGTACGGCCACGACCTGCCTGCGATGTTGCGGGCCGCCAGGGACAACAAGGTCAAGATGGTGTTCATCGCCAACCCGAACAACCCCACGGGCACCTTCCTGAGTGCGGACGACTTGCTGGCTTTCCTGCGCGGCCTGCCGCCCGAGATACTGGTGGTGCTGGATGAGGCCTATAATGAATATCTGCCGGAAGACAAACGCTACGACAGCGTGAGCTGGCTGAAGGAATTCCCCAATCTCATCATCTCGCGCACCTTCTCCAAAGCCTACGGTCTGGCGGGATTGCGTGTCGGCTATGCGATGGCGCACGAGCAGGTGACTGACATGATCAACCGCGTGCGCCAGCCGTTCAACGTCAACAGCATCGCGCAGGCAGCGGCGGTGGCGGCGTTGCGTGATGTTTCTTTCGTCAAGAAGACGTTCGAATTGAACCGGCGCGGCATGGTGCAGATCACCGACGGGTTGACCAGACTGGGGCTGGAATACATCCCCTCGTTCGGTAACTTCGTGGCGTTCCGCATCAGCAACGCCTCGGCGATGTACCGACGCCTGCTCGAACTGGGCCTGATCGTACGCCCGATAGCCAACTACGATATGCCGGACTGGCTGCGTGTGACCATCGGTCTGGAAAGTGAGAATGCAAAGTTTCTGGCTGCACTGGAGAAATGCATCAGTCAGCAGGCCAGCGGAGAAAATAAATGATCATCGTAATGGGCAATGAGATCACCGATGCACAGATCGCCACGGTGGTGAAAAAGATCGAAGCAGCCGGACTCAAGGCCAACATCTCGCGCGGTATCGAGCGCACTGTCATCGGCGCCATCGGCGACGAGCGCAAGCTGGAAGCGGAGATGTTCACTTCGCTGCCGGGCGTGGAATCGGCGATGCACATCGCCAAGCAATACAAGATCGTGTCGCGCGAGTCGCACAAGCAGAACACCGTCGTCGAGATCGGCGGCATCCCGTTGGGCGGCAACCAGATACAGATCATCGCCGGCCCCTGCTCGGTGGAGACGCAGGAACAGATGGATCTTTCGGCGAAGTTCACGCATGAAGCCGGTTGCCGCCTGATGCGCGGCGGCGCATTCAAGCCGCGCACCAGCCCCTATGCATTTCAGGGGCACGGCGAAGAAGGTCTGGTCATGTTCCGCAAGGCGGCCGAAAAATACAAGCTGCCCATCGTCACCGAACTGATGGACGCGCGCCAACTGGATACCTTCATGGAACACGACGTTGACGCGATCCAGATCGGCACGCGCAACATGCAGAACTTCGACCTGCTCAAAGCAGTGGGCAAGGTCAACAAGCCCATCATCCTCAAGCGCGGCATGTCAGCCACCATCAGCGAGTGGCTGATGTCGGCTGAATACATTGCTGCCGGCGGAAACCACAACATCATTTTCTGCGAGCGCGGCATCCGCACTTTCGAGACTGCCTACCGCAACGTGCTGGACGTGACCGCCATCGCCGTGCTGAAGAAAGAGACCCACCTGCCGGTGATCGTCGATCCGTCGCACGCAGGCGGCAAGGCCTGGATGGTGCCGGCACTGTCGCAAGCCGCGATTGCAGCCGGTGCGGACGGCCTGCTGGTCGAGATGCACCCCAGCCCCTGCGATGCATGGTGCGATGCCGACCAGGCACTGACACCGGACGAACTGAAGAAGCTCATGGGCTCACTGGGTGCCATCGCCAACGCGATCGGGCGCACCGTCTAAAGCATGCAGCCCGCCTTTCAAAAAGTCGTCATCTTCGGCGTCGGACTGATCGGCGGGTCGTTCTCGCTGGCTTTGCGCAAGGCGGGAATGGTTGCTGAAGTGGTCGGTTTCGGCCGCAGCCAGGCCACGCTCGATGAAGCCAGACGGCTCGGCATCATCGACCGTATCGGCAGCGATGTGGCGCGCGAAGTGCGCGATGCGGACATCGTCCTGCTCGCCACGCCCGTGGCGCAGATGGCCGACATCTTCACGCGTATCGCTCCCCATCTTGGCATCAATACGCTGGTCACCGACGGTGGCAGCACCAAGGGTGATGTGGTCGCTGCGGCACGGGCCAAGCTCGGCGACAAACTCGCGCAATTCATTCCCGCCCACCCCATCGCCGGCGCGGAGAAGAGCGGTGCGGCGGCAGCGCTGGCCGATCTGTACCAGGGCAAGAAAGTTGTGCTCACTCCCATGCCGGAAAATTCCAAAGAAGCTGTGGCGCGCGTGCGCAAAGCCTGGGAATCGTGCGGTGCCGTGGTCAGTGAGCTGACCGCGCGACAGCATGACGAGGTGTTCGCCGCCGTTAGTCATCTGCCGCATCTGCTGTCGTTTGCGCTGGTGCACGATCTGGCGCAACGCGACAACCGCGACCAGCTGCTCTCTTTCGCAGCCAGCGGCTTCCGCGATTTCACCCGCATCGCCGCCAGCAGTCCGGAGATGTGGCGCGACATCTGCCTCGCCAACCGCGAGGCCATGATGCGCGAACTGCTGCAATACGCCAACGAACTGCACGGCCTGTATCAGGCGCTGGAGCAGAGCGACGCGGAGAAACTCGAAGAAGTGTTCAGCGAGGCGCGCAAAGTGCGCAGCGCCTGGACGCAAAAATAACTACAAATCCTTATCGCATGACTCAGCACGAATCCCTCGAACTCCCTCCTTTGATGTCCGCGCACGGCAGCGTGCGCCTGCCCGGTTCCAAGAGCATCTCCAACCGCGTGCTGTTGCTGGCTGCGCTGGCGCAGGGCACGACAACAGTGCGCGACTTGCTGCACTCCGACGATACCGAACGCATGCTGGATGCCTTGCGCACACTCGGCGTGCAAGTGGAGTCGCTTGGCGATAACGCCTATCGCGTTACCGGTTGTGGCGGGAATTTTCCCGTCAAACAAGCGAAGCTTTTCCTCGGCAACGCGGGTACCGCGTTCCGTCCGCTGACGGCGGCGCTGGCCTTGTCCGGTGGCAGTTACGAATTGTCCGGTGTACCGCGCATGCACGAGCGCCCCATCGGCGATCTGGTGGATGCCTTGCGCCAGCTTGGTGCGGACATCAAATATCTGGGCAATGAAGGTTTTCCGCCTTTGCAGATATCGCCGGCCAAACTGGCGGGCGATACCGCGCAAGTTCGTGGCGATGTATCCAGCCAGTTCCTCACCGGCCTGTTGATGGCTTTGCCGTTGCTGGATCGTACGGTGAAGGTCGAGGTGGTGGGCGAACTGATCTCCAAACCTTATATCGAGATCACGCTGGCGATGATGGCGCGCTTTGGAGTCGTGGTGCAGCGCGATGGCTGGCGCAGTTTCACGGTCGATGCAGGCAGTCGCTATGTTTCGCCGAAAGAGATATTCGTGGAAGGCGATGCCTCGTCGGCATCGTATTTCCTCGCAGCCGGTGCCATCGGTGGCGGGCCGCTACGCGTCGAAGGTGTGGGCAAGACCAGTGTGCAGGGTGACGTGCGTTTTGCCGAAGCACTACAGAAGATGGGCGCCGTTATCACCATGGGCGACAACTGGATCGAGGCGAAAGCGTCCGGCAGACTCAAAGCCATCGACCTCGACTGCAACCACATCCCCGATGCCGCGATGACGCTGGCGGTAGCAGCGTTGTTTGCCGACGGCACAACTACGTTACGCAACATCGCCAGCTGGCGCGTGAAGGAAACCGACCGCATCGCCGCGATGGCGACCGAGTTGCGCAAGGTCGGGGCGACGGTGGAAGAGGGCGCGGACTTCATCCGTGTCACCCCGCCTGCACAGGTCAAGCATGCTGCCATCGATACGTACGACGACCACCGCATGGCGATGTGCTTCTCGCTGGCGGCTTTCGGCGGCGCGGGGGTGCGCATCAACGACCCTAAATGTGTCGCCAAGACTTTCCCGGATTATTTCGATATGTTCAAACAAGTGACTCAGACCGTTCCCGTCATCGCCATCGACGGTCCCTCCGCTTCCGGCAAGGGTACGGTCGCGCAGCGCGTGGCTACAGCGCTGGGCATGCATTATCTCGACAGCGGTGCCTTGTACCGTTTGCTGGGATTGGCCGCGCAAAAGCGTGGCATCGCCCTGGAAGCCGAGGACCGGCTGGCGGAACTGGCCGGGCAGGTCGATATCCGCTTCGAGGGTGCGGATATCTGGCTGGACGGGGCCAAGGTGGGCGACGAATTGCGTACCGAGGAAGCGGGCTCCGCAGCCTCCAAAATAGCGGCTTTGCCCAAGGTACGCGCGGCTTTGCTCGATAAACAGCGGGCTTTTCGCCAGGCGCCGGGGCTGGTGGCGGACGGGCGCGACATGGCGTCGGTGGTGTTTCCGGACTCGGTGCTGAAGATATTCCTGACCGCCTCGGCCGAGGCACGTGCCGAACGCCGATATAAGCAGTTGAAAGAGAAAGGGATGAGTGCTAATATCGCCGCCCTTTTGCAAGATATCAAGGCGCGCGACGAGCGGGATACCCAACGTAGCGTTGCTCCATTGCAACAGGCGCAAGGTGCGAGCTTGCTGGATACGACTCCTCTGAACATCGAGCAGGCGGTTCAGGAAGTGCTAAGCCGCTACCGCGCGATAACGTCCAAATAGAGCCTTTCTGTTTGGGTTGATCAACTAACCCCCCGCTTACCCCGGGATTGTCCTCAAGGTATACCAAATATGAACGCAGTCGCTGATATGGAAAGTTTTGCCTCCCTGTTTGAAGAGAGTCTGACGCGCAAAGAAATGCGCGCAGGTGAATTGATCACTGCCCAAGTCGTTCGCGTCGAGCAGAACGTGGTCGTAGTCAATGCCGGACTGAAGTCCGAAAGTTTCATTCCCGTTGAAGAATTCAAAGACGCATCGGGCGCAATCGAAGTTAAGGCCGGTGATTTCGTCACTGTTGCCATCGAATCCCTGGAAAACGGTTACGGCGAAACGCGCTTGTCGCGTGAAAAGGCCAAGCGCCTCGCAGCCTGGATCGATCTGGAACAGGCAATGGAAGAAGGCCGCATCGTTGAAGGTTATGTCAGCGGCAAGGTCAAGGGCGGTCTGACTGCCATGGTGAACGGCATCCGCGCATTCCTGCCCGGTTCGCTGGTGGATACACGTCCGGTCAAGGACACCACACCGTACGAAAACAAGACCATGGAACTCAAGGTCATCAAGCTGGATCGCAAGCGCAACAACGTGGTGGTTTCCCGCCGCGCTGTGCTGGAAGCATCGCAAGGTGCCGATCGCGAATCCATGCTGGAGAACCTGAAAGAAGGCGCGATCGTCAAGGGTATCGTCAAGAACATCACCGACTACGGTGCGTTCGTTGACTTGGGCGGTATCGACGGCCTGTTGCACATCACCGACCTGGCATGGCGTCGCGTGAAGCATCCTTCCGAAGTTCTCACCGTTGGCGACGAAGTCGAAGCCAAGATCCTGAAGTTCGACCAGGAAAAGAACCGCGTCTCCCTCGGCATCAAGCAGATGGGCGACGATCCGTGGAATGGTCTGGCACGTCGCTACCCGCAAGGCACACGCCTGTTCGGCAAAGTGACCAACCTGACCGACTACGGTTCTTTCGTCGAGATCGAACAGGGTATCGAAGGTCTGGTACACGTTTCCGAAATGGACTGGACCAACAAGAACGTGCATCCGTCCAAGGTTGTAGCGCTGGGCGACGAAGTGGAAGTCATGATCCTCGAGATCGACGAAGCTCGCCGCCGTATCTCCCTGGGCATGAAGCAGTGCAAGTCCAATCCTTGGGACGACTTCGCGCTCAACCACAAGAAGGGCGACAAAGTTAAGGGCGCGATCAAGTCCATCACCGACTTCGGCGTGTTCATCGGCCTGGATGGCGGCATCGACGGTCTGGTGCACCTGTCCGACCTGTCTTGGTCCATCCCCGGCGAAGAAGCCGTGCGCAACTACAAGAAGGGCGACGAACTGGAAGCCGTGGTTCTGGCCATCGACGTCGAGCGCGAGCGTATCTCTCTGGGTGTGAAGCAAATGGAAGGTGATCCCTTCGGCGGCTTCGTTTCCTCCGGCCACGACAAGGGCGCCGTTGTTACCGGCACCGTCAAGTCGATGGACGCCAAGGGCGCGGTAGTCATGCTGGACGGCGATGTGGAAGCCTATCTGAAGGCCTCCGAAGTCTCCGCCGACCGCGTGGAAGACATCCGCAACCACCTGAAGGAAGGCGACACCGTCAAGGCTGTCATCATCAACGTGGACCGCAAGAACCGCGGCATCAACCTGTCGATCAAGGCGCTGGACAAGGCCGACACCGCAGCAGCGATGCAGAAGTTCGCGTCCGAGAACACCAGCTCTGCCGGCACCACCAATCTGGGTGCGCTGCTCAAGGCGAAACTGGATTCCAGCAAGGCTGACTCTCAGTAAGGAGGGACGATGACCCGTTCAGATCTTATCGCCAAGCTTGCGGAACGCTACACACAGCTGCTCGGCAAAGATGCCGAGCTGGCTGTGAAAGTGATCCTGGACAGCATGTCGGCCACGCTGGCAAAAGGTGGCCGCATCGAGATCCGCGGCTTCGGCAGTTTCGCGCTGAACTATCGTCCGCCGCGCCTGGGGCGCAACCCCAAGTCCGGCGACAAGGTTCAGGTGCCTGCCAAGTACGTGCCGCACTTCAAAGCAGGCAAAGAGCTGCGCGAACGGGTGGATTATCCACAAGCCTGATGCAGTTCTGATGTGATTCGATTGGCGGCCTTTTGGCCGCCAATTTTTTATTCTTTTTTAAGGGAGCCTCTAAAAATTCAAAGTTCTAAGCAAGACAAGGCGCGAGCAAAAAATTACGACGCAGCATATGCGGTCATGACACGGTGCGGCGGAGCCGTTTGGTGCGGGAATGACCGCTGGCGCCATCTCCCGCAAACGGCTGCTTCGCAGTAACGTGTCGATGGCGCATATGTAAGGAGTAATTTTTTGTGAGCAACGCCGTATTGCGACAAAACGCAGTTTCAGTGAAGACTAACCTTTAGGTTATGTCGTAACTAAAATTTGGATTTTTAGAGGCTCCCTCATGTTATCGTTACGCACTGATTATTGAGTGACAAAGTCATCATGCGATATCTGATCTGGTCCCTGCGTGCCTTGCTGTTCCTGCTGTTGCTCGGCTTCGCGGTCAAGAACGACCAACCCGTCGTGTTGCACTATTTCTTCGGTTTCGAATGGCAGACTTCGCTCGTGGTCGTGCTGTTGTGTTTCTTTACCGCCGGCGTCGTCATTGGCCTGCTGGCCATGCTGGCCGGCATGTTCCGTCAACGCCGCGAATTGGCCGCGGTAAAACGCGAATTGCAGATGAAGAACAAGCTGGCCGAGATCGATGCCCAGCACTCATCCGCTCAACCCTCCTGAGATACTGAACCGATGGATTTCGAACCCTGGATGTTGCTGGTCTTCCCCCTGTTCTTCGGCATGGGCTGGCTGGCGGCGCGTATCGACATCAAGGAGTTGCTCACCGAATCCAGCGCCTTGCCGCGCTCGTATTTCGAGGGCCTGAATTTCCTGCTCAACGAACAGCAGGATCAGGCCATCGAGGCCTTTATCGAAGTGGTCAAGGTCGACCCGCAGACGGTCGAACTGCACTTCGCGCTGGGCAGCCTGTTCCGCCGCCGCGGCGAAGTGGACCGCGCCATCCGCATGCACCTCAATCTGGTCGAACGTGCCGACCTCGCCGAAGACAGGAAACAGCAAGCCCTGTTCGAACTGGCGCAGGACTATCTGAAGGCCGGCATCTTGGATCGCGCCGAGGCGGCCTTCCACGAACTGCACGGATCGCCCTACGAAAAAGAAGCGCTCGATTTTCTGCTCGAGATATACCAGAAAGAAAAAGACTGGCTCAAGGCGGTCGATGTCAGCCAGCGCCTGGCGGCGCTGACCGGGCAATCCCATGTCAAAGAAGCCGCGTTCTTCTATTGCGAACTGGCGGCAAGCGAACTGGCGAACAAGCAGGCCGATGCTGCCGTGGTGCATCTGGAGCAGGCACTGGCAGCCGACCCCAAAGGCGTGCGCGCCAGCATCATGCTGGGCGACATCGAACTGGCGGCAGGACGCACGGCGAGCGCCATAGAGACATGGCAACGTATCGAGCAGCAGGACGCGCAATATCTGCCGCTGGTGGCAGAGCGGTTGTTGCAAGCTTATCGCCAGGTGGACGACGAGGCGACAGGCGTCAGCCTGTTACAAACCTGGCTGCAGGAATATCCCTCACTCGATCTGATGAACGTGCTGTTCGGTGCGCTGGTGCAGCGCGACGGCGCGGAAGCGGCGTACATCATGGTGCGCAACGAACTGAAGCGTAACCCGACCCTGCTCGGTCTGGATAAATTGCTGGAGGCGCAGTTGCTGGAGATGACCGGCGAGCGCCGTGCCGACACCGAACTGGTGAAGAGCCTGATCCACAGCCGCACGCGCGGTCTGGCGATGTACCGCTGCAAACATTGCGGCTTCAAAGCGCGCCAGTTCTACTGGCATTGCCCGGCCTGCCACAGCTGGGAGAGCTACTCCCCAAAACGCAGTGAAGAGAATGGTGTTGCCATATGAACGATCCGAAGATCATCGTCGCTCTCGATTTTCCGCAAGCCGCGCCTGCATTGGCATTGGCTCGGCGTCTTGAGCCAAAGCTGTGCCGACTCAAGGTCGGCAAGGAACTGTTCACCGCAGCCGGGCCGCAACTGGTAGAAGCATTGCAGAAGTCCGGTTTTGAAGTCTTCCTCGATCTCAAATTCCACGACATTCCCAACACCACCGCGCAGGCCTGCAAGGCCGCCGCCGCGATGGGCGTGTGGATGGTGAACGTGCATGCACTTGGCGGCAAACGCATGATGGAAGCGGCGCGCGAAGCGCTGGCCAACATCACGAACCGTCCCAGACTGATCGCCGTGACTGTGCTGACCAGCATGGCGCAGGAAGACCTGCACAGCATCGGTATCAACGCCAGCCCATCGCAGATGGTGCCCTTGCTGGCGGGATTGGCGAATGACTGCGGCCTCGACGGCGTGGTGTGTTCTGCACAGGAGGCCTTTGTGCTGCGCCAGCAGTTGGGCCGCGATTTTTGTCTGGTCACACCCGGTATCCGTCCTGCCAACTCGGCGGCAGATGACCAGGCGCGCATCATGACGCCGCGCGCCGCGCTGGAAGCCGGTTCCAGCTATCTGGTCATCGGCCGGCCGATCACCCAGGCGCCGGACCCGCTGGTGGCATTGCAAGAGATCATCAAAGAAACAGGAGACATGGCATGAAGCTGCCATCGTTTGAAAAAGCAAAGGTACTGGTGGTCGGCGATGTGATGCTGGACCGTTACTGGTTCGGCGACGTCACGCGCATCTCGCCCGAGGCGCCGGTGCCGGTGCTGAAAGTCAGCAAAGTGGAAGAGCGCCCCGGCGGCGCGGCCAACGTGGCGCGCAACATCGCCTCGCTTGGCGCGCATTGCACTCTGTTGTCGGTGGTCGGTGCGGACGAGGCGGGCGACTGCCTGCAACGCCTGCTCACCGAGCAGGGCGGCGTCACGGCCATGTTGCACCGCGACGACAGCATCTCCACCATCGTCAAGCTGCGCGCCATCGCGCGGCACCAGCAATTGTTGCGCATCGATTTCGAGACACCGCCCAGCCACGAAGTGCTGAACGCCAAGCTCGCGGATTTCCATACCCAGCTGCCGTTCGCCGACGTGGTGATCCTGTCCGATTATGGCAAGGGCGGGCTCGCGCATATCGCCGAGATGATCAAGGCGGCGCGCGCGGCGGGCAAGCCGGTGCTGGTCGATCCCAAGGGCGACGATTACGCGCGCTATCGTGGTGCGTCGCTGCTCACGCCGAACCGCAGCGAATTTCGCGAAGTTGCGGGCAGCTGGAAGACCGAGGCGGAACTCAATGCGAAGGCGGAGAAGCTGCGTACCGAGTTGCAGCTCGACGCGCTGCTGGTCACGCGCAGCGAGGACGGCATGAGCCTGTACCGCGCCAATGAAGCGCTGCACGAGCCGACGCAGACGCGCGAAGTGTTCGATGTCAGCGGCGCGGGCGACACCGTGATCGCCACGCTGGCGGTGATGCTGGCGAGCGGCGCGGATTTGCCCGATGCGATGCGCATCGCCAACCGCGCGGCGGGCATCGTGGTCGGCAAGCTGGGCACGGCGGTGGTGAGCCGCGAAGAGATCGTGCGGGATATGGAACATTAGGATCGAGGAGCGCGGATTGAGGATTGAGGAAAACCGGCATCACTGTTTCTAGCTCAATCCTCGCTCCTCAATCCACGATCCTGTTAAAGGAGAAACCATGTACTACATCGTCACCGGCGCCGCCGGATTTATCGGTTCCAATCTGGTCAAGGCGCTCAACGAGCGC
>DMCN01000072.1 GCA_003445795.1 Gallionellaceae bacterium | reverse complement strand
GATGGACATGGTGGATTACTCGCAAGCGCGCTTCGACGCGATCGTCGCCGAGTACAAGGTCTTTGCCGCACAGCTTGGCCTGCACGATGTGCATTGCATCCCGCTTTCCGCATTGAACGGCGACATGGTGGTGGACAGGGGCGACAAGCTCGACTGGTACACAGGTCCGGCCTTGTTGGAACTGCTGGAGAAGGTCGAGATCGACCACGACGTGAATACCAGCGACTTCCGCTTTCCGGTGCAGTGGGTCTGCCGTCCGCAGACCGACGAACACCATGACTACAGAGGCTTCATGGGGCGCATTGAAGCAGGCGAAGTCTCGGTTGGCGACGAGGTCACCGTCCTGCCTTCGGGTTGGACCACCCGGGTCAAAGAGATCGATACCTACAACGGCAAACTACAGACCGCCTTTGCACCGCAGTCGGTCACGCTCACGCTGGAAGATGAGATCGACATCTCGCGCGGCGACATGGTCGTCAAAACAGACCATCTTCCCCCAAGGGTGGAAAAGGAATTCGACGCGACCTTGTGCTGGCTGTCGGAATCTCCCTTGGACAAGAACCGCAAATATATGGTCAAGCACACCACGCGCACGGCGAAAGCGCTGTTCTCGCGCCTAGACTACCGCGTGGATGTGAATACGCTGGAGCAGCATGCGGCCGAGAAACTGCACATGAACGACATCGCCCGCGTGGCGATCAAGATCCAGCAGCCGCTGGTGTTCGACAGCTACGAGATCGACCGCGCGACGGGGAGCTTCATCGTCATCGACGAAGCAACCAACAACACCGTGGCGGCTGGCATGATCGCCTAGTTACAGGTGCGGCAGGCGCAGGGCTTGTGGTATCTTCTCGCTATCCGAGTCTGATACCCGCTAGCCATGAGCCTGCTTTCCCTGATCACCGCCCTGCTGCTGGAGCAGGTCCACCCGTTGTCCTCGCGCAAATACCTTGCGACATGGCTTTCCGGCTATGTCGATTTCTTTCAGCGCAACTTCAATGCGGGCCAGCAGAAGCAGGGTCTCATCGCTTGGATACTGGCGATCACGGTGCCGCTGGTGCTGGTCGTTTCCCTGTACTGCCTGCTGCTGGATGCGCACCCCATCTTTGCCTGGGCCTTCAGCGTGCTGGTGCTTTACCTCACCATGGGTTTTCGCCAGTTCAGCCATTACTACACCGATATCCATCTGGCTTTGCGCAACAACAAGCTGGACGAAGCACGCGAGCTGCTGGGCGGTTGGCTGGGAAAATCATGCCGCGAACTGAGTCACGAAGAAGTGGCCCGCGTCACTATCGAACAAGCCCTGATCTGTTCCCACCGCAACGTGTTCGGCGTGGTGTTCTGGTTCGTCATCTTCATGATGCTGGGACTGGGTCCTATCGGTGCCGTCCTGTATCGCCTGTCATTGTTCCTCTACAACCGCTGGGGGATGCAGGACGAGGCGGAGTTCGGCAGGTTCGGCGCGTTCGCGCGGCAGGCTTATCACCTCATGGAATGGCTGCCGCTGCGCCTCACTGCCGCCACCTTTGCCATCGTCGGCAATTTCGAAGACACCGCCTACTGCTGGCGCAACCAGGCCGCCAACTGGCCCGACCCCGAAGCGGGCATCCTGCTCGCCAGCGGCGCAGGTGCACTCGGCATCAAACTGGGCATGACCATAGTGCAGGACAACCAACCCGTGTTCCGCCCCGAGATTGGCATGGACGACGAAGCCGATGCCGATTACATGCAAAGCGCGATCGGTCTGGTGTGGCGGGCGATGGTGTTCCAGCTGCTTGCCCTGTTGCTGCTGACGGTGGCGAATCTGCTGGGTTGATGAAGCGATTTGATCTTGGAAGCGTTAATTCAGGAGAAAAGGAAAATGGACATCAACACCAACAACACCCCGGCACAAACCGGAACTGCCGTCACCGGCACACCGCTCCTCAAGAAGGCCGCCGCTTTGGAAGGTCAGACAGCGTTGGCATTGGTCAATTCGATCCAACAACCGCAACAGGTGAGCGCTGCAAATCTGCCGCCGAATCTGGGACAGAACATCAATACCACGGCTTGAATGGCTGGGTCTTGTATGTGACTGATTTGGCCGAGAAATGGCCCTTGGAGTTGCTTTGACTGAGTGACCACTCGGGGTTAACAGGAGATGGTCGTCTGCTCCACTTCAAGCTCTGGACGAATTATTTACTGCGATGGACGTTTGTTAATGTCCCGCAATCTGCTGAAACAGCCGTAGTCTCCGCTCATCGATCTTCCCCTCCGCAGTCGCTTTGCGTATCGCACAGTCGGGCTCGTGCGAGTGGCTGCAATTGGCGAAGCGGCAATTTCCCAAGTGGGGCAGGAATTCGGGGAAGCTTCTTTCTATCGCGGCAAAATCCAGATGATGTAGTCCGAATAGTTGCACGCCGGGGCAGTCGATAAGGTCGCTGTCGGCGTTGAGGTGATAAAGCCTTGCGTGGGTGGTGGTGTGTTTGCCGGAATCGAGCACGGTCGATATCTCGCGTGTGGCGGCTTGTGCTTCGGGGATGAGGGCGTTGATGAGGGTGGATTTGCCCATGCCGGATTGGCCGACGAGCACGCTGGTGTGGCCTTGCAGATAAGGCAATAGCGGGGCCACGTCCTGTTTGGCGGAGAGTTCCAGCACGCGGTAGCCGATCTTTCCATAAGGTTCGAGTTGCGCGCGGGCCGCCGCGATCTGCGGCAGGTCGCATTTGTTCAACACGATGAGGGTATCTAGCTTTTGGTCGTGCGCGGCGATCAGGCAACGTGCCAGCAGTTCATCGTTGAAGGAGGGCTCGGTGGCAACGACGACGATGATCTGGGAGACGTTGGCTGCGATGATCTTCTGCTTGTAGGCATCGGAGCGATACAGCAGCGTGGAACGCGGGGCGATGCTGTCGATGACGGCCTGGTCGGCGCTGGTGCGTTCTATGTGCACCACGTCACCGCAGGCGACATCGCTCTTCTTGCCGCGCGGCACGCATTCAAGAATCTCGCCGCCCGGCAGTTCCGCCAGATAGTGGCGGCCGTAGGCGGCGATGACTTGGCCTTGCAGTTTTTCGCTCAAAGCTTGAACAGGGCATCCACTTTCGCGGCGCAGATGAAGTCGTTCTCGGACAAACCGCCGATGGCATGGGTGGAATATTCCACGCGGCATTTGTTATAGCTCACAGCCATGTCGGGGTGGTGGTCCTCGCGGTGCGTCATCCAGGCCACCGCGTTGACGAAGGCCAGCACCTGATAGTAGTCCTTGAACTCGAAAGTCTTGCTGATGGCGTTGTTGTTCATCTCCCAGGAGTTCAGCTCCGTGAGCAGCGCACGCGCTTTACTCTCGGTCAGCGGCGGCACGCCGCCCTCGCAGGGTTTGCAGTTCTTGTTGCTCAGGTCGCAGACGAAAGTCATGGTCGCCTCACTTGAAATGGTAGTAGGTCTGGTTCAGGTGCGCGGCAAGATCCAGCTTCTCCTGCTCGCTGAGCTGTTTGCCGATGGCGCCGGAGCATTGTTCCATGCGGTCGATGAGGATGTCGGCGCTGGTCACGCGGCGTTCCATACGGGTGTAGATGGCCGTGCCGTCGCCGCCCATCTTGCCCTTGTGGCAGCTCTCGCAGTCGTACTTCACGATCAGTTTCTGGCCGTTCGCGGCATTGCCCTTGGCGAAGGGGTCGGCGTGGGCGGTGGCGGCGGCGAGCAAGATAAGAAAGAGATATTTCTTCATTTGGATTCTCCTGTTCTTTGTAGATGCGCGATACGTATCGGCGCGGGCGGGTGAGACTCGTAGAAGCTAGCGTACACCGGATCGGGGGTCAGTGTCTTGGCGTTGTCCTGATACAGTTTGACCAGCGCGCTGGCAAGGTCTTTGGCGTTGGTGTGTTGTGCGGCGTAGGCGTCGGCCTCGAATTCGTGTTTGCGCGAATAGGCGGAAGCGACAGGGTGCAGCAGGAAGGTGAACACCGGCAATGCCATGAAGAACAGCAGCAGGGCCAGGGCGGTTGTCTGCGACGTGACGCCAAGGCCGTGGAAGAACCAGTCGGCATGCAGCAGTTGAGCCAGGAGCCACAGGAAACCGAGGCTGACGGCGAAGGTCAGTGCGATGCGCTTCAGTACATGGCGATGCTTGAAGTGTCCCAGTTCGTGCGCCAGCACGGCGTCGACCTCATTCGGTGTCAGCCGCGCCAGCAGCGTGTCGAAGAACACGATGCGCTTGGTCTTGCCGAAGCCGGTGAAGTAGGCGTTGCCGTGCGTGCTGCGTTTGCTGCCGTCCATCACGAACAGGCCGCTGGCGGCGAAGCCGCACTTGGCCAGCAGTGCTTCGATGCGCGATTTCTGCGCCTCGTCCTGCAGAGGCTCGAACTTGTTGAACAGCGGCGCGATGAAGCTGGGGTAGATGAACAGCATGAGCAGATTGAAGGTCACCCAGACTGCCCACACATACAGCCACCAAAGCTCGCCCATCTTCTCCATCAGCCACAGCACCCCGAACAACAGCGGCAGGCCGAATACGGCGCCCAGCAGCAGTCCTTTCAGACCGTCGATGAGGTAGAGCTTGAGGGTCATCTTGTTGAAGCCGAAACGCGCTTCGAGATTGAAGGTGCGGTAGAGATCGAACGGCATCTCCAGCAGCGATTGCAATATCAGTACCGATACGATCACGGCGGCTCCCTGCAGCAGGATGTTGCCGGAGAGCAGTCCGGTCCAGTCGCTGAGCCACTGGATGCCGCCGCCCACGGTGAAGCCCAGCAGCAGGATGGTGTCGAACAGCACCGAGACGCTGCCGAAGCGCACCAGTGCACGAGTGTAATCGGCGGCTTTCTGGTGTGCGGCCAGGTCTATCTTTTCGCGAAAGGCGGCGGGTACCTCGGCACGGTGTGAGGCGACATGGTCGAGCTGGCGCCAGGCCAGCCAGAGTTTGACGACGGTGTTGGTAAGCAGGGCGGAGACGAAAAGCGCGGTGAATTGGGAGCTGGTCATAGTCGTTGGATAGGGCGGCAGGCTGTGCGACAATGCGCCACACTATTAATAAGAACTGCGATGGATTATGGCACAAAACCAAAACAACCTAGTCTGGATAGACATGGAGATGACGGGGCTTTTACCCGACACGGATCGCATCATCGAAGTCGCGCTGGTGGTCACCGACGGCGATCTCAACACCGTTGCAGAAGCGCCTGTACTGGTGGTGCACCAGCCGGATAACGTGCTCGACGGCATGGACAACTGGAACAAATCCACCCACGGCAAATCCGGTCTCATCGACAAGGTCAAGGCCTCGACGCTGGACGACGCGATGGTGGAGGCGCAGATGCTGGAGTTCCTCAAGGAGTACGTGCCGACGCGCACCTCGCCGATGTGCGGCAACTCCATCTGCCAGGATCGCCGTTTTCTGGCACGCTGGATGCCCAAGCTGGAAGACTATTTCCACTACCGTAATCTGGACGTGAGCACGCTCAAGGAGCTGGCGAAGCGCTGGAAACCGGAAGTGGCGAACGGCATCAAGAAACACGGCAAGCACGAGGCGCTGGCGGACATCTACGAGTCCATCGCCGAGATGAAGCATTACCGCGAGCACTTCATCAAACTATAAAAATCCGGCAGGCATCGCTTGCACGGACAGGGAGGAGCGATGAAAGTCTTCACGCGCAGTTGGCACTCTATCGGCGTGCAGGAAAAACTGCATCTCCTGATCCAGGGTACGCTGATCATCCTGTTCTTCCTCCTCATGGAATGGTTGCTGATTCGCTTCGACGATCAGATCGACCGCGCGGCCGAGGTGCGTGCCGAAGAGACCGCCAACGGCCTCATCAACGGCATGAACATGCTGATGCTCACCGGTCAGATCTCCGACCCCGAGAACCGCAAGCTCCTGCTGAGCAAGATGTCACAGTCGCGCGGCATCGTCGAGTTGCGCATCGTGCGCGGCCGCGCGGTGGTCGAGCAGTTCGGCCCCGGCCTGCCGGAAGAAGCGCCGCAGGACGAGATGGATCGCGAAGTGTTGAGTACCGGCAAGACCCTGTTCCGCGAAGTGGCCGGACCGAACGGGCGCCCGGCGCTGCGTGTGGTGGTCCCCTTCATCGCCAAAGAGAACTTTCGCGGCACCAACTGCCTGCTATGTCATATCACCTCCGCGGGTAGCGTGAACGGCGCGGCCAGCGTGACCATCGACCTGTCCGAGGAGTACGGGCAGCTCGCCGAGACAGAGGACTGGCTGTGGATCGGTCATATCGCGGTGCAGTTGGTGTTGCTGGTCATCATCACGCTGTTCGTGCGCATGGTAGTCGTGCGCAACATCACCCGCCCCATCCGCAATCTCCAGAATGCGATGGCCGAGATACAGCGCGACATGAACCTGTCCAAACGTGCCGATGTCGACCCGAACAATCCGGATGTTGGCGAGATGGCGACCAACTTCAACCTGCTGGTGGAGAAACTGGAACACGCCAACGAGCGCCTGCAACTGTTCGTCAAGATGTTCGACAACAGCGGCGAAGCGATCGTCATCACAGATGCGCAGCTGAAGATCATTGCGGTGAATCCGGCCTTCTATGCGATCACCCAATATGTCGAGGAAGAGGTCATCGGCAAGAATCCGAACATCCTGCGTTCCGGACGCCAGGATGAGAAGTTCTATCAGGCGATGTGGCGGTCCATCAACGAGACCGGTTTGTGGCAGGGCGAGATATGGAACCGGCGCAAGAACGGCGAGATCTATCCGGAATGGCTGTCCATCGGCACGGTGAAGAACGCCAATAACGAGATCATCAACTATATCGCGCTGTTTTCCGACATCACCAAGCGCAAGGAAGCCGAGGCGCATATCGAGCATCTGGCGCACTACGATTCGTTGACACACTTGCCCAACCGCGCCCTGTTCTCGGACCGGTTGAAACACGCGCTGCTCAACGGCGCGCGCCACAACAAGAAGAGCGCGCTGCTGTTCCTCGATCTGGACAAGTTCAAGACCGTCAACGACACGCTGGGCCATCTGGTCGGCGACATGCTGCTGCAATCCGTTGCCAAACGGCTGAAGTCCTGCGTGCGCGAATCCGACACTCTCTGCCGTCAGGGCGGTGACGAGTTCATGATCCTGCTGGCGGAAGTGGGCGGGGCGGAAGATGCCGACAAGGTCGCGCACAAAATCACCGCCGCGATGTCCGAGCCGCACCAGCTCGGTCAGCATGAACTGGTCATCACCTTCAGCATCGGCATCAGCATCTGTCCGGACGATGCCGGGGACGACGAGACGCTGATCAAACATGCGGACGACGCGATGTACCGCGCCAAGGAAAGTGGCCGCAACAACTACAAGTTCTATTCCTGAAGCGGCTTATTGGCTTGCAGGATGGCGGTGGTGGTCTACCCAGTAGCCCCAGACGACCAGCAGCCACTGTGCCTGTCCCATCCAGCCGATGGCGGCCACGCTGGGTGGCGGTGCACCGAAGGCGTTGCCGATCTGGATGATGAGCAACATGGCGATCAGTGACCACGGTGCCCAGCGTCCGGTCGCATCGTTGGCCCGCGTATTGCGCAGATACAGCCACACCCCGACGGCGAAGATCGCCAATTCCAGCAGCAGCGAGAGCGTGAACGATGACCAGAGCTTGAATCCCAGCAGCAGGTCGTTGCCGGGATAGAGCGGCAGATCCGGGTAATGCACCACCAGGTCCAGCAGCCAGTGGCTGACGACGGCCAGACCCAATACCACCGCGCCGGTGCGGCTGTTGCGCACGGCGTAATAAGCCGCGCCGACCAGCACGGCCCAGCCAACCACCATGAGCAGGCTGTGCGAATAGGGGTAGTAGACGAAATCCAGCGGCGGGTAACGCGTGCCGTTGCCGATGATGTTGACCCGCTCGATACCCAGCAACACCAGCGTTGGCCAGATCAGGTCAATGAACTGCGCGGCCAGCATCAGCGTACCGAGCGATACTTTGGGAGCGGCGGCTTTGGCGCCGAAGGCGATACCGAAATGTCCCAGGAACATGTGGCTGGCTCCGGCGTCAGTGGGTGAGGACGATCATCTCTTCGCGCCGGCAGCCAGGGCGCGCAAACGTCCTTGCTCTAGTCCTGATGCATCCGCTGCCTGTAGCCAACCCTGCAGATTGTCCATCACCAGATCGGTCAGCGCGAGCATCCAGTCGTTGCGTTCGTTGAGGCAGGGGATGTAGTGGTACTCGCCGCCGCCCGCATGCAGGAAATCCTCGCGGCCTTCCATGGCGATCTCTTCCAGCGTCTCCAGACAATCGGAGACGAAGCCGGGGCAGACCACATCCACGCGTTTGATCTTCTGTTTGCCCCACTGCTTGAGCGTAGCGGTGGTGTAGGGCTGCAGCCAGGCCGCCTTGCCGAAACGCGACTGGAAGCTGATGGCATATTGTTCGGGCTGTAGTCCCAGCTCCTCTGCCAGCAGGCGTCCACTCTTCATGCACTCGCAATGGTAGGGGTCGCCCTTTTCCAGCGTGTATTGCGGCAGACCGTGGAAACTCATCAGCAGTCTTTCCGGTCGGCCGTTCTTCACCCAGTAGTCGTTGATGTTGCTCGCCAGCGCCTTGATGTAGCCGGGATAATCATGGAAATGCTTGATGTTGCGCAGGGCGGGCATGTTGCGCATCTGCTGCAATTCGCCGAACACGATATCGTTCACAGTGGCGGTGGTGCTGGCCGCATATTGCGGATACAGCGGCACGACCAGGATGCGCTGGCAGTTCTGTTCTTTCAGCTTGCGCAGCACGCCCGCTATCGACGGGTTGCCGTAGCGCATGGCGTAGTCGACCACGAACGGCGCTTTCGTGCGTTCGCCCAGATAACCCTGCAGCAGGCTGGCCTGCCGTTCGGTGTGCACGCGCAGCGGCGAACCTTCCTGCATCCACACTGCGGCGTATTTCGCGGCCGACTTCTTCGGGCGGGTGTTGAGGATGATGCCGTTGAGGATCAGCCACCAGACGGCGCGCGGTATCTCCACCACGCGCGGGTCGCCGAGGAATTCCTTGAGGTAGCGTCGCACCGCCTGCGGCGTGGGGGCGTCCGGTGTGCCGAGGTTGACCAGCAGGATGCCGGTCTTTTCGGGTGTGCCGTGGGTGTGGGTGGGTTCGGTCTGGTAGCTCATCGTCGGTTCAGTGTTGTGAGAGCGCGTTGCTCAGCAGTTTTGCGGTGATATCCACGATGGGCACCACGCGCTCATAGTCCATGCGTTTCGGCCCGACCACGGCGAGTGTGCCGACGATCTGGCCGTCGGCGGTGTAGGGGGCGCTGACCACGCTGCACTCGTCCAATCCGGCCAAACCCGATTCGTTGCCGACGAAGATATGCACGCCCTGCGCGTGGCGGCCCGCGTCCAGCAGTTGCAGCAGTTCGGTCTTCTGCTCGAACACGTTGAACAGGTTGCGCAACTGGTTCATGTTGGCGGCGAGGTCGTTGCTATGCAGCAGGTTGCGTTCGCCGCTGATGACGTAGTCCTCGCTCTTGCGCGCGATGGCCTCGTCACTGGCGGCCATCGCCGCGCTCATCAGCGCGGTCATGTCGTGCTGCAGCTGGCGCAGTTCGTTCTGCACGCGCTGGTGGATGTCGCCGAAGGCGAGGTTGGCGTAATGCTGGCTGAGGAAGTTGCCCGCCTCGGTGAGCTGCGGCTGGCTGTAGTCCTTGTGCGTCACCAGCACACGGTTCTCCACCTCACCGTCCGGCATCACGATGATGAGCAGCACGCGTTTCTCGGACAGACGCAGGAATTCAATCTGGCGCACGGTGATGCTGGCGCGCTTGGGCGTGGCGACCACTCCGGCAAAATGGGTGAGTTCGGAAAGGACATTGGAGGCCTGCGTCAACAGTCGGCTGGGGTTGTCCGGCTGCAGCTGGCTTTCCAGCCGTTGCACGCGCGCTTCGGACAGCGGCTGCACCACCATCAATGTGTCGATGAACAGCCGGTAACCCAGCGCGGTGGGGACGCGTCCGGCGGAAGTGTGCGGGCTGGAGACCAGACCCATGGCTTCCAGGTCGGCCATCGTGTTGCGGATGGTGGCCGGGCTGACTTCCAAGCCGGAGAATTGCTGCAGCGCACGCGAACCCACCGGTTGGCCGTCGCTGATATAGCGTTCCACCAGGGTCTTCAGGAGTATCTGTGCGCGGTCGTTCAACATGACCGGGGATTCTATCACCAACCCATCTGGCGCCATGAACGGTCGACTTGAATGCGCGTGGCGGCTGTACGGCCGATATGGTTTAATCGCGCACTATGGACTCGACCTTTAAAACCATTGCCCTGATCGGCAAGTATAAGTCGCTGGAGATCGCCGAGCCTTTGCTCAAATTGGCCGATTTCCTGGCAGGCATGGGCTTGACCGTGGTGGTGGACAATCTTACCGGCTCCCATCTCAAGCATCATAGCTACCCCGAGATCGCACTGGCCGAGATGGGCGGCAAAGTCGACCTGGCCATCGTGCTGGGCGGCGACGGTACGCTGCTGAATGTCGCGCGCACGCTGGCGCCGTTCAAGATTCCGCTGATCGGCGTCAACCAGGGGCGACTGGGCTTCCTCACCGACATCTCCATCGAGACCATGCAGCGCACCATCTCCAACATGCTGCGCGGCGATTACATTACCGAAAATCGCATGCTGCTGAGCGCGGCCATCTCGCGCGACGGCAAACAGATATTCGATTCGCTGGCATTCAACGATGTGGTCATCCATCGCGGCAACAACAGCAGCATGATCGAGTGCGAAGTCCTCATCGATGGCGAATACCTGTCCAACCAGCGTGCCGACGGCCTCATCGTGTCCACGCCGACCGGATCCACGGCCTACTCCTTGTCGGCGGGTGGCCCCATCCTGCACCCGGCGCTGGAAGCCATCGTGCTGGTGCCGGTCGCCCCGCATAACCTGAGCAACCGCCCCATCGTGGTGAAGGGCGATGCGCAACTGGAAATACTCATGCACCGCGCCGATGAGGCGCGTGTGCGCTTCGACGGCCACACCCACTTCGATCTGCTCCGCGACGACAAGGTCTCGATCTCGCGTTATATCGAGCCGGTGTGCCTGCTGCATCCGAGGGGGCATAGCTACTACCATACCCTGCGCGAAAAACTGCTCTGGAACCAACCGCTCTAAATGTTAATAAACCTTACCATCCGCGACTTCGTCATCGTCGACAGTCTCGAACTCGACTTCTCTTCCGGCTTCACTGCGCTCACCGGCGAGACCGGCGCGGGCAAATCCATCCTGATTGACGCGCTGTCGCTGGCTCTCGGCGAACGCGGCGATGCCGGCATGGTGCGCGCCGGTTGCGAGAAGGCCGAGATCGGTGCCGAGTTCGATATCTCCGCCATGCCGCCATTGCAGAGCTGGCTGCGCGAACAGGAGCTGGAAGGCGACGAAGGCATCTGCCTGCTGCGCCGCACGCTGGACGCGATGGGGCGCTCGCGCGGTTTCATCAACGGGCGCAGCGCCACGCTGCAGCAGATGCGCGAAGCGGGCGAGATGCTGCTCGACATCCACGGCCAGCACGCGCACCAGTCACTGTTGCGCGCCGACTCGCAACGCGACCTGCTCGACAGTCATGCCGGTCTGGGCAAACAGGCGGAAGAGGTCGCAAACGCTTTCAAGGCCTGGCAGACACTGCATCGCCGCCGCCAGCAACTGGAGCAGAACGCCGAAGCAGTAGCCGCCGAGCGCGAGTTGTTGTCGTTCCAGCGCCGCGAACTGGAGACATTGAACTTCAGCGTGAACGACTGGACATCATTGCAGGCCGACCACTCTCGCCTCGGTCATGCAGCCAGCCTGCTGGAGACGGCGCAGTTCGGCGTGGACGTGCTGAGCGAGGCCGACACCGCCTGTCTGGCGCAGCTCAACGCGCTGGTGACTCGCTTGCGTAGCGGGCTGGAATTCGATGCCGGATTGCAGGACACGCTGACCATGCTGGAGAGCGCGCAGAACGAACTGCAGGAAGCGGTGTACGCGCTGCGCCACTATCAGGAAAGACTGGATACCGATCCGCAGCAACTGCAGCAGCAGGAACAACGCATCGCCGACGTGATGGCGGCCGCGCGCAAATACCGCGTCACGCCGGAGCAGTTGCCGGAAACGCTTGCGGGCATCGTCGCTCGGCTGGACGAACTCGGCGGCAGCGCCGATCTGGACGAACTGGCCAAACAGGATGAAGCCGCACGCGGCGCCTATCTGAAAGCCGCGATGAAATTGAGCGAAGCGCGCATCACGGCGGCGGATACCTTGTCTACAGAGATCACTGCCGCCATGCAGACGCTGGCGATGCAGGGCGGCAAGTTCTCCGTCGCCTTGCTGCACTTGAACGAAGGCAATGCGCACGGTCTGGAGATGGTCGAGTTCCAGGTGGCGGCCAACCAGGGCACGCCGCTGCGCAACCTGGCCAAGGTCGCCTCCGGCGGCGAACTGTCGCGCATCAGCCTGGCCATCCAGGTCGCCGCCAGCCGCGCCGCCACCGTGCCGACGCTGATCTTCGACGAAGTGGACAGCGGCATCGGCGGGCGCGTGGCCGAGATCGTTGGCAGCCTGCTCAAGCAACTGGGCAAACGCCATCAGGTGATGTGCGTCACCCACCTGCCGCAGGTCGCCGCGCAGGCCGACGCGCAGTGGCAGGTGAGCAAGGCCGCCCACGCGGGCAAGACCCTGAGCAATATCCGCGTCCTGAATAAGGACGAGCGCATCGAGGAGATCGCGCGCATGCTGGGCGGCGTCAAGATCACCGAAACCACGCTCAAACATGCCGCCGAACTGTTGGGCACCCCGGCTTGAGGTATCATGCCGCCTGTCTTGTGAGAACCTAATCCAAATGCGTATTCTGATCCTCTGTTTTACAGTATTGCTCGCTGCCTGCAACGCCAGAGCGCCCACCTTCACGCCTTACAAGGTCGAGATCAGGCAGGGCAACCTCATCACCCAGGACATGCGCGCCAAGATCAAGGTCGGCATGACGCAATCGCAGGTCAAGGCCGCGCTCGGTGCGCCGCTCATCAGCGATCCCTACCATGCCAACCGCTGGGATTATGTCTACAGCCTGGAACAGCAAGGCAAGGTCGTGGAGAACCAGCGCCTCACGCTGTATTTCAAGAATGACAAGCTGTCGCGCATCGACGATGCCACGCCGCTGAAGCCCGCCGGCCCGGACACTCAGGAGAAGAGCAATGGCAAAGGTTAAAGTCGCCATCGCCGGTAGCGGCGGACGCATGGGCAAGGTGCTACTGGACTGCGTCGCGCAGGCCGACGACCTCGTGCTGCATGCCGCGCTGGAACATGCAGGCAGCCCGCTGCTGTGCAACGTGGTCGCCGATGGCGTGAAGATCACCGCCGACATGGAGACCGCACTCAAGGGCGCCGACGTGCTCATCGATTTCACCCGCCCCGAAGGCACCCTGCGTCACCTCGAAGTCTGCCGCAAGCTCGGCGTGAACATGGTGGTCGGTACCACCGGAATGAATGCGCAGGAGAAAGCGCAACTCGGCGCGGGCGCACAGGACATCGGCATCGTCTTCGCCCCAAACATGAGCGTGGGCGTGAATCTGCTGTTCAAGCTGCTCGAAACCGCCTCGCGCGTGCTGGATAAAGGCTACGACATCGAGATCATCGAAGCGCACCACCGCCACAAGGTGGATGCCCCCTCCGGCACCGCGCTGGGCTTGGGTGAAGTCATCGCCCGCACGCTGGGCCGCGACCTGGAGAAATGTGCCGTGTACGGACGCGAAGGTGTTACCGGCGAACGCGATCCTTCCACGATAGGTTTTGCCACTGTGCGCGGCGGCGATATCGTCGGCGATCATACCGTGCTCTACGCGGGTATCGGTGAGCGCATCGAGATCACGCACAAAGCCAGCAGCCGCGCAACCTTTGCGATTGGTGCATTGCGCGCCGCACGCTTCCTCAAGGCCAACAAGGCTGGGTTGTATGACATGCAGGATGTGTTGGGGTTGAAGTAATTGACCTCCAATCTTGTGGCGACATAAATGCGCTCGATTGTTTTCCTGCTCCTTCTTTTTGCAATCCAGTCCTGTACTACCAGGGGTTATGAAAGCACCAGATTTGTCACGGCTTTGCGCCAGGATAAGTTGGTAAGGGTCGAAAAATCTGGGCTTAACGCAAATCCGGGACTGGATTGCGACAAGCGCATTATGCAAGGCGCGATTGAGAAATGGAGCGAGTCGCTACGAGCTTACCATCCTGCAATTCATACATCCCTATATCGGCATTCAGAAAAGGTGTTTCTGACCTTTGAGAGCGGGAAGCAATTTGTGCTTCTATTGTTCTTTTCATCCAATCGTCCTGAAAGAATCCCTTTTTTGCTGGGGCCGGGCGGGGATGTGAAAAGCCTGGAAGGCGGCTCGCAAGGGGAGGTGTACGTTGGGAATCCAATCAGATTTGAGAACCTTTGCGTTGCTGATACCGGTAAGTAGCAGGCGTAAATGAGCGTAGTCATATCCTTCAAAAACCGCCGGGGGTTGCCCGGCAGCAAGTTACCTTTCTTGTCTTGCCAAGAAAGGTAACCCAAAGAAGGCGCCCCCGGTGCGCCGCCCACTTCGTGGGTTCCCTGCGTTGCTCGAACGACCGGGCCTCCTCATAAACTCGCACGANNGTGCTCAAACATATTCGTCGGACTGCTCCCGGTCGTCCTGCGCTACTCGGCGGCGCACAGGGGAAGGAACGTCAAAGGCGGTTTTGTGTGCGCTTCGCGCACGTGTTGTCTTCTGTTGTTAGCGAGGCGGGCGTTGCCCGCCTCGCAGGTTTTGGGGTTCGGTTTTTTTGATTTTCTATCCCTTGTGCGCCGCCGAGTAGCGCAGGCTGGTCAGGGGATTTCGGCGAGGACTGTCTGAGCGCGTAGCGCGAGTTCCGCAGCCGC
>DMCN01000094.1 GCA_003445795.1 Gallionellaceae bacterium | reverse complement strand
GTGCATGTGGATGAAGCCGTGCAGTTCGCGCAGGATGTCATTTGGGATATGGCGCGAAGTGCGCGTCTCGCCGTAGAGATAGATCGGGATATCGGCGTTCTTGAAACGGATCTCCTGCACAAAGGCGCGCAGGGTGCGCAACGCCACTTCCGTTTCTTCCACGCTGCCCGCGCCAAATTCCTCGTCGTCGATGGACAGCACGAACGCCGATGCGCGACTCTGCTGCTGCGCGAATGAGGTGAGGTCGCCATAACTGGTCATGCCGACGACTTCGATGCCTTCTTTTTCAAGCGCATCGGCCAGCGCACGGATGCCGTGACCGCTGGCGTTCTCCGAACGGTAGTCTTCGTCGATGATGATGATGGGGAAGTTGAATTTCATGTATAGCTCCCTACAGGGGAAAACAAGTCAAAGTGGCGCGGATTGTCGCAGGTTTCTTAGGCAACGGGGGAAATACGAAAGGGGCTATTCGCGAGGCGGGTACGGGCTGGCGAGGGTGTCGACCAGCTCGGCCAGCACGCTGCGGAACTGCTGCTCGTCGCAGCCGATGAGGATGGCGTCTTCGAGCGCGTCGCGGCAGACCTGGCGTATCTCGACCAGATTCTCCTGCAACACCTTGTTCTTCTCGAAGCACGAGATGATCTCGCCTTCAGAGGAATGCCAGATGATCTTTTCAGTTGGCATGACTATATCTTCGGCAGGGTCACGCCGACCTGGCCCTGATACTTGCCGCCGCGGTCTTTGTACGAGGTCTCGCACACTTCGTCACTCTCGAAGAACAGCACCTGCGCCACGCCCTCGTTGGCGTAGATCTTGGCGGGCAATGGAGTGGTATTGGAGAACTCCAGCGTCACATAGCCTTCCCATTCCGGCTCGAACGGGGTGACGTTGACGATGATGCCGCAACGCGCGTAGGTGGATTTGCCCAGGCACACGGTCAGCACGCTGCGCGGGATGCGGAAGTACTCCACGGTACGTGCCAGCGCGAAGGAATTGGGCGGGATGATGCAGTAATCTGCTTCGACGTTAACAAAGGAACTGGGGTCGAAGTTCTTGGGATCGACGATGGTGCTGTTGATGTTGGTGAACAGCTTGAATTCGCGCGAACAACGGATGTCGTAACCGTAGCTGGAGGTGCCGTAGGACACGATCTTTTTGCCGTCCACTTCTTTAACCTGGTTGGGCTCGAACGGCTCGATCATGCCGTGCTGTTCGCACATGCGGCGAATCCATTTGTCAGATTTGATGCTCATTGCTCTTTCCTTGGGATACGGGTCATTTTCACAGGGGCGCAATTTTACCCAATTCCGCGGCGGCGCGTGGGTTTTGCTACAATCGCGGCCTATTACAGGAACCGTGTCTCATGCCAAGAAAAATCCTCGTCACCTCCGCCCTGCCCTACGCCAACGGCAGCATCCATCTGGGCCATCTGGTCGAGTACATCCAGACCGACATCTGGGTACGTTTCCAGAAGATGAGCGGCAACACCTGCCATTACGTCTGCGCCGACGACACCCACGGCACCCCCATCATGCTGCGCGCCGAGAAGGAAGGCATCACACCCGAGCAGCTCATCGCCAAGGTCTGGCTGGAGCATTACGATGATTTCCGTGCTTTCCATGTGGCTTTTGATAACTACGGTTCCACCAACTCCAGCGAGACCAAGGAGTTCGCCGAAGGCATCTACCGCACGCTCAAGGCCGAGAACCTGATCGACGTGCGCTCCATCGAGCAGTATTACGACCCGCTCAAGAAGATGTTCCTGCCGGATCGCTTCATCAAGGGCGAATGCCCCAAGTGCGGCGCCAAGGACCAGTACGGCGACAACTGCGAGGTCTGCGGCGCAGCCTATGCCCCCACCGAGCTCAAGAACCCCTATTCCGCCGTGTCCGGCGCGCCGCCCGAGTTGCGCCAGTCCAAGCACTATTTCTTCAAGTTGTCCTCGCCGACCTGCCAGCAGTTCCTGCGCGAATGGACACGCAGCGGCAGCCTGCAGGCCGAAGCCTCCAACAAGATGCAGGAGTGGCTGGGTGCCGAGGGTGAGAACAAGCTGACCGACTGGGACATCTCGCGCGATGCGCCCTATTTCGGCTTCGAGATCCCCGATGCACCGGGCAAGTATTTCTATGTCTGGCTGGATGCGCCGGTCGGCTATATGGGCAGCTTCAAGCAACTGTGCAAGACCAAGGGCATCAGCTTCGACGAATTCTGGCGCCAGGGCTCGGATGCCGAGCTGTACCACTTCATCGGCAAGGACATTTTGTATTTCCACGCGCTGTTCTGGNNCCGACCAAACTGTTCGCGCACGGCTTCCTCACCGTCAACGGCGAGAAGATGAGCAAATCGCGCGGCACCTTCATCACCGCGCGCAGCTATGTCGACCATGTGAAGAACACCGAATACCTGCGCTACTACTACGCGGCCAAGCTCAACGGCAGCATGGAAGACCTCGACCTCAACCTCGACGACTTCGTGGCGCGCGTGAACAGCGACCTGATCGGCAAGTACATCAACATCGCCAGCCGCAGCGCGGGCTTCATCAGCAAGCGTTTTGACGGCAAGCTCGCCGATCATGCACTGCTGACCAAGTGCGCCGACACCAGCGGCCTCGCCGGCAAGCTGGTCGCAGATTTCCCCAAAAAGAACCTGCTGGAAGTGTTGCAGGATTCCGCCGATCAGATCGCCGAGATGTACGAGGCGCGCGATTACTCGCGGGCCACGCGCACCATCGGCGCCCTGCTCGACCTGATCAACGCCTACATCGACGCAACCAAGCCGTGGGAACTGGCCAAGGACCCGAGCAACGTCGAATGGCTGCAGGGCGTGTGCAGCGTGGCCTTGCAGGCCTTCCGCATCATCACCATCTACCTCAAGCCGGTGCTGCCGCATCTGGCGCAGGACGTGGAGAGCTTCCTCAATGTCGGCGAGTTGAACTGGCAAGATGCGCGTGAACTATTGCCCTCCGGCCACGGCATCAACGCCTACCAGCACCTGATGGCCCGCCTCGACCCCAAGTGCATCGAAGCGATGGTGGAAGCGAACAAGCAAAGCCTGCAACCGACACCGCCGCCGACATCACAGCAACGCCATGCCGAACACCAGCAGCATGCCGCAGCACCCACCGTCGCCGAGCCCGGCGATGCCACTTTGCCTTTGAAGAATGTGAACATGATCGCCCCCATCGCCGAAACCATCAGCATCGAAGACTTCAGCAAGATCGACCTGCGCGTCGCCCACATCATCAACGCCGAACATGTGGAAGGCGCGGAGAAACTGCTGAAGCTCACGCTGGACATCGGCGAGCCGCAGCCGCGCACCGTGTTCGCGGGAATCAAGTCCGCCTACGACCCGGAGAAACTCAAGGGCCGCATGACCGTGATGGTCGCCAACCTCGCCCCGCGCAAGATGAAGTTCGGCATGTCGGAAGGCATGGTACTGGCGGCATCGGGCGAGACACCCGGGCTGTTCGTGCTGTCGCCGGATAGCGGAGCGCAACCGGGGATGCGGATCAAGTAAGCAGCCGTCATTCCGGCGCAGGCCGGAATGACGAAGTATCTATCACTCACCGGAGTATGCGCATGGACTACGACGTACTCATCATCGGTTCCGGCCCCGCCGGACAACATGCTGCCTGGCAGGCGGCCCGCATGGGCAAACGCGCCGCCATCGTCGAGCGCAAACCCAAGCTCGGCGGCGCGGGTCTGCAAACCGGCACCATCCCCAGCAAGGCAATGCGCGAAGTGGCTTACCTGCTCTCGCGTTCCGGCGGCATGCGCCAGGCGCTCGCGCCCGACAGCCGCAGCCGCCACGGCCTGCTGGCCGATGCGGTACGACGCAAGGAAGGTGTGATCGCGCAGCAGGAGTCGGTCATTCTGAAACGACTGCTGAAGCACGGCGTCGCGTTGATCCCCGGCGAAGCCTCGTTCGCCGATGCGCATATCATGCAGATCGCAGACGCCTCCGGTCACACGCGCAATATCTCGGCAGAGGTCATCATCCTCGCCAGCGGCTCGCGCCCGCGCCGTCCCGCCGATATCCCCTTCGACAAGAAGACCGTGCTGGATTCGACCTCCATCCTCAACCTGCGCCACCTGCCCGACAGCCTGCTGGTCGTGGGCGGCGGCGTGATCGCCTGCGAATTCGTCTCCATCTTCGCCGCGCTCGGCGTTGAGGTCTGCGTGGTGGATAGCCACGCGCAGTTGCTGGAATATCTGAGCGAGGATGTGGTGGGCGTGCTGGCCGACAGCTTCCTCGGCATGGGCGTCAAATTCCACATGCAGGAAAGCGTCGCCGAGATACGCTGCGAAGGCAACGGCACCGTCACCGTGCTGAAAAGCGGCAAGCAGATCCGCACCGATGCCGTGCTGTATGCGCAGGGCCGCCAGCCCAACAGCGATACGCTGCAGGTCGAACACGCCGGCATCATCGCCAAGGACGGCTGGATCGACGTCAACGCACACTTCCAGACCAGCGTGCCACACATCTTCGCCGTGGGCGACCTGATCGGTCGCCCAGCTCTCGCCTCAACGGGAATGGAACAGGGACGCGCGGCCGTGCTGCATGCCTTCGGCGGTGCCGAACACGTCACGGCAGACAACCTGCCGATGGCGGTCTACACCATCCCGGAGATCTCATACGTCGGCAAGACCGAAAAGGAGATCCAGAAGGAGAACATCCCCTACATCGCCGGACGCGCCTATTTCAGGGACAGCGCACGCGGCCAGATCATCGGCGACGCGCAGGGCATGCTGAAACTGCTGGTGGATTCACGCAATGAAAAACTGCTGGGCGTACACATCGTCGGCGAACAGGCCAGCGAACTGGTGCACATCGGACAACTGGTGATGAACCTGCATGGTACCGTGCGCGACCTGGTCAGCAACGTCTTCAACTACCCCACGCTGGCCGAGTGCTACAAACTCGCCGCGCTGGATTGCACGCACCAACTGGAACTGAAAAAGATGTAGGGTTAATCCTCGATGGGTATCGCGGAGTTTATCCTGAGCCAAGACGAAGGGCTCCACCCATCAAACAATCCGGCAACTCAGTGACTAAACCCCGGCATCTTGGGCATCTGCGGCCACTCCACCGCGTCCAGCATGTTCTTCACCACCAGGCCGAGTTCGGTATCGCCCTCGATGGACAGCTCGCGATTGAAGAACAAGGTGTCGGGATCTTCCTGGCGGGCGATCATCTGCATGAACGCCGACAGGTTGGCGCGAAAGGAAAGATCGGGCGTCGCGGGAGCGGTGAACAGCGGGCGGAACAGGCCGTTGCGATAGGTGAAGTTGGCCTTGCCGCCGGTATCCAGCACTTCGACAAAGAAGGTGCGGCCTTCGAGCAAGTCCAGACTGTCCTGCGGCAGCAGCTTCATCTTCACGGCGGCGTTCAACCCGGCGATCAGCGTCACCGAGTGCGGCCATTGCGGCAGGCGACCGCCGATGCGCGACACCAGTTCAGGCAATTTGAATTTGGGGATGTTCATTTGTTTTCTCCTTGCGTCAGTCGATTCAAACCAGGTGATGCTGCGCGATACCCGCATCGCTGAACCAGTAACCGTCCACCAGCCCGTCGGCACACCATGCACCGGTATCCGCCTGCGGCGTCCCGCCCTTACGCGCCGCGTCGAAGGCGGCGATGATCTCGTTTATGTGCTGCGGTTGCGGACTGATGCGGATGATGTCGATGCCCATCTTGAGCAAGTCCGGCACTTCGTTGAGCAGATTGTAACTCTGCGCCGACATGGTCTGGATGCCGTTGATGGTCAGGAAGGGCTGACCTTCGCGCGTCTTCAGCGTGATGCCTTCCGGATGTTCCATGCACTTGAACTGGCAGTCGTCCTTGTTGAGGTCGTAATGGCGCGCGGTGAAGCAGCGCGCCGAGAAAGCCAGTGCTAACTTGCCATGCACGAACACTTCGGTCTCGATGCCTGCGGGACGGCTGCTGTGCAGCGTCTCGACCAGCTTGCGGTCGGCCTCAAGCGGCGGCACCCAGCGCTGCATGCCATAGCGCGCGTAGGTAGCCAGCGTGCTTTCGTTGTAGATATTCAGGTGCGGCCCGGCGACGAAGGGACGACCGGCGGCGATGTTCACCGCGCCGAGGTCGTTGGCCTCGACCTTGCAGTTGGCTTCATCCATCAGGCGGCGCAGCGCCTTCAGGTCGCTTTCCGATTCGAGCAGGGCTTGCGCCGAGACTACGACTTCCTTGCCTGCATCGGAAAGTTCACGCGCCAGCGCGATCCAGTCGGCCACGCGCAGTTGCTGGCGGCGCGAGCACACCACTTCGCCGACGTAGATGATATCGAGCGCCGGGTTCTGCGCCATTTCGGCATAGAAATCGAGCACGACCTGTTTCGGCCAGAAATACAGCAAAGGTCCCAAAGAGATTTTCATGCGCTTATCTCCACGGCCTGCTGTACGCGCCCAGCGTCGCCTGGCTGCCTTCCGACACCTTGGCCAGTTCGGCCTGCCAAGCTTGCTTCACCTGGTAACGCTCGCCGTCGCGGGCCAATGCTTCCAATGCGGCGCGCATGTTGCGGGTGACCTGCGCGACATAAGTCGGACTGCGCTGGCGGCCTTCGACCTTGATGGCGGCGACGCCGATGCGCGCGATCTCGGGCAGTATCTCCAGCACGTTGAGGCTGGTCGGTTCTTCCAGCGCGTAATAGGTAGAACCGTTCACCTCGAAGCGGCCCTTGCACAGGGTCGGATAACCGGCTGGTTCGTTGTCGCCGAAACGGTCGATGAGAATGCCGTTCAATCGCGTGGACATCATGCCTGGCGACTTCTCCCATTTGACGTACTTGGCCGGCGAGCATGCGCCCACGGTATTGGGCGACTCGCCGGTGGCGTAGGAGGAAAGCCAGCAGCGGCCCTCGTTCATCACGCACAGGCTGCCGAAACCGAACACCTCGATCTCCACCGTGGTGTGCTTGATCACGTTCTCCACCTGCGCCAGCGTCAGCACGCGCGGCAGCACCGCCCGGCGCACGCCGAATTCGCGCTGCGCGAAATTCACCGCTTCGTAACTGGTGGCCGAGCCCTGCACCGAAAGATGCAGACGCAGATCGGGATGGCGTTTACTGGCGTAATCGAGCAGACCAACATCAGCGAGGATCACCGCGTTCACACCGAGCGCGGCAGCGCCATCCACGGCACGATGCCAATCGGCCACACGCCCCGGTTGCGGAAAAGTATTGATCGCCATCAGCACCTCGCGCTTCTTCGCGTGCGCATAGCTGATGCCCTCGCGCAGCGCCTTGTCGTCGAAGTTGAGCCCGGCGAAATTGCGCGCGTTGGTGTCGTTCTTGTAGCCGAGATAGACGGCGTCCGCACCGTTATCGACCGCCGCCTTCAGGGCGGGCAGGCTACCGGCGGGGCAGATGAGCTGGGGGATGTTCGGGTGCGACATGAAATGACTCTTGGTGGAAATGTGGCAAGTATAGCCACACCGGGCAAGAGCGCATTGATGATTATCAACTCACAAGGGGAATAGTTGAGCGGAACGGACAGTTACATTCATCTACCCGCCATGTGGCCTCCTGCACACAGATACAGATGGAAGCGGAGTTGGATTCATTTTCATCACTACCATTCATCATATTGAATAATTCGACTCAGATTCCCGGCACCGCATTCTGCCTGCTCAAACCAGCACTTGCCGGGTGCTCATCATATACAGTTCGATTTGCTGTTCCAGAGCGGAATCCGTCATCACTTCGGGCCGCCTGCCTTGCGGGCAGGCAAGCCTCGGGGTGGTTCCGAACAGACGGCAAATCAACGGGCGTTCCGCATAGACTTCGCAGCCATTTATTCCCAGATAAGGACAGTTCAGTTCCGCGAGCGCGGCATCGTGTTCCGCATCGCTTTTGACGGGCAGCCTTGCCATTTCTTCGGGGGAAGTGGTCACGGGACCGCAGCAGTCGTGGCAGCCGGCAAGGCATTCAAAGGCCGGAATATGCTTCCTGAAAAAGCGGATCTTTTTGCTGTTTCCGGTCATTCAGGCGCCGCGCTATGCATGGCCCCGGCAGCAAGTGCCGCGATGAGTTTTTTCGATTTTGCCTGGAAATTGAGGGGGTGAGACTGCGCGAGCGCATTGACGTGCTGCTTGATTCTGGCCGGAGACAAAGTGAGCCCGCTGTTTTTGAACGCCAAAACGATTTTATTGGGACTGTCGTCGGCATTCACCATAACGATACGCCCCGCAAAACTGGTTTCTATGCGCGAGGCCAGGGCACCGTGAAGACCATCGGTGCTCCACAAATTGGCCACCATGATGCCGTCGTCTGCCAGCGATGCAAAGCAGTCGTCGTAAAACTGCTGGCTGCACAATTCATCCGGCAATCCTGTCGTATCGAAGCCGTCCACCATCAGCACATCGAACAGATCGCTGCTTTCTTTCACGAATATCGCCCCGTCCCCGAGCAACACTTTGAAGCGCGCATCGTCGGCGGGTATCGCGAATTCATTGCGCAAGGCGATGACATCCGGATTGATCTCGACAACCGCGATTTCCGCGCCCGGCAAATAGCGATAGCAGTATTTGGCCAGCGAACCGCCGCCCAGGCCGATCATCGCGATACGTTTTGGGGACGGTTCGAACAACAGGAAACTCATCATGGCCCGCGTGTAGCTGAAGACCAGTTGGTCCGGATCGTCGATGTTCATTTCGCTTTGCAGACACAGCGCATCAAACTGCAAAGACAGCATCCCGTCGTTCTCCAGCAAATAGGGTTTTCCCGGCTCTGCTTGCGGATCGGACGACAACGCGAGCAGTTGCCCCAGCTTCTGGCACAACGTCCCGGTCAAACCTTTTGACCGTTTATTTTTGCGCGCCATGACGACCGGCCGATATTGCCGTGAGAATTCCCTGCAGAATGGCGACAGGCGTCGGGGGGCAGCCGCTCACCGCGACATCCACCGGGATGACGTTGGAAACCTTGCCGCAGGTGGCGTAGTTCTCGCCCGCGCCAATAGCGCCATCCGAACAAAAGATGCCGCCATCGCAAGCGCAATCGCCGATGGCCACCACCAGTTTGGGTTCGGGGGTGGCGTCGTAAGTGCGCTTGAGCGCGACTTCCATGTGGCGCGAGACGGGGCCGGTGACGAGCAGCAGATCGGCATGGCGGGGACCGGCTACGAATTTGATGCCGAGTCCTTCGATGTTGTAATAGGCGTTGTTGACGGCGTGTATCTCCAGTTCGCAGCCGTTGCAGGAACCGGCATCGACCTGACGAATGGCGAGCGCGCCGCCGAACACATCGAGTATCTCCTGCTGCAGGCGCTGTTCGATGAGGCGCATCCCATCATCCGCTTGCGGCGGGGTTTCGCTCTTGATGCCTGTCTTGATAATCTGTTTGAGTATCTGGTACATGCGTGCCTCTACATTCCAAACTTCGTCATTCCGGCGTAGGCCGGAATCCAGTCAATTTACTCAGCCCTTGCGAAGCAAGGACTGATGCCAAAGGCATGTTGGATAAAAGCACTGGATTCCGGCCTTCGCCGGAATGACGGGGTGTTTTGAGTGCCGTGAAATTATCCATGTGCGCCTCTACAAATCCTGTCCGCTGTAACTCAGGTTGAACGACTTATTGATCAGCGGGAAATCCGGCACGATGTTGTCGATGACGGCGTGCTCCAGCAACGGCCAGTTCTGCCAGGAGGGATCGTGCGGATGCACGCGGGTGAGATTACCCTGCGCACCAGTGTGGATAGCGACCATCACTTCGCCGCGCCAGCCTTCGACCAGGCCGATGCCGAAGCCATTGGCGGGCAGTTTCTCCAGCAGGGCAGGCGCTTCGTTGTCGTGCACCAGATTGACCATGATCTCGCGCTGCAGGCGCAGCGACTCGAACAGCTCGTCGAATCGCACGATGACGCGCGCGGCGACATCGCCGTTGCGGTAGGTCGCCATCTTCACATCCAGTTTGTCGTAGGGTGCGCAGGCGAACTGCACGCGCGCATCCCAGGCTTGCGCGCTGGCGCGACCGGCCATGCCGCACAGGCCCAGCTGGGCGGCCAGTTTTGGCTCGACGCGGCCGGTGCCGATGAAGCGGTCTTGCACGCCGGCATGTTCGTCGTAGATGTTGCGCAGGATGCGCACCTGCTCGTCGAGCATGTCGCATTCCTGCTCGATGATGTGCTTGCCTTCGACATCGAGGCTGGTGGTGACGCCGCCGGGGACGATCTTGTCCATCAGATAGCGATGACCGAACAGCGCGGCGTTGTTGCGCAGCACCTGTTCCTTGAGTATCCAGAACTGGGCGAAGCCGAACGACAGCGCGACGTCGTTGCCCAGATAACCGAGATCGCCGAGGTGGTTGGCGACGCGTTCGCGTTCAAGCAACAGCGCACGCATCCACAAGGCGCGGCTGGACGGCGTCACTTTGGCGATGCATTCCGCCGCCATCGCATAGGCCCAGGCATAGGCCACGGTGCTGTCGCCGCTCACGCGCGCGGCCAACTTGGCACCCTGTTGCACGCTCATGCTCTCGAAGCGTTTCTCGATGCCCTTGTGCACATAACCCAGATGTTGCTCCAGGCGCAGCACGCGCTCGCCGATGATGGAGAAACGGAAATGGCCCGGCTCGATGATGCCCGCGTGCACCGGACCGACCGGGATCTCGTGCACGCCCTGCCCCTCCACCTGCACGAAAGGATAGTCCTCCGGTTCATGGGTGAGACTGGCTGCGGCATCGAAATCCTTGCGCAGCGGAAAACTGCCGCCGTGCCAGGCGCCGTGGCGCAACCATTTGCGGTGGTCGTGACCTTCGTGCGCGTAGAGGCCGAGCAAATCGTAGGCAGCGCGCTGCATGCGGTTGGCGGCGGGGAAGATGCGGCTGATGTCGGGGTAGTTCGGATGTTCGGCCGGCAGCGGCACGTTGAGGCAGACCAGGCCGCTCT
This sequence comes from Gallionellaceae bacterium, assembly GCA_003445795.1. Lineage (GTDB taxonomy): Bacteria > Pseudomonadota > Gammaproteobacteria > Burkholderiales > Gallionellaceae > Sideroxyarcus. The sequence goes on along the minus strand of DMCN01000094.1, from coordinate 36,538 downwards.
CGTTCATCAGGGTGATATGCAACAAGAAGCCGCCGCCCTGTTGCCGGACATCGCTGCCCCACAACGCCACCAGCCTGCCGCCGCCGTCGCGCACCTGCTGGCAGATCTCGAACAGATACTCCGGCGTGATGTCACCCGTCCATGCGGGCACCGCATCGGTGAGTCTGGTGAGTTTCAGGTTGGGGTGTTTGATTGGCATCGTTCTATCCTAACAGCGCAGCGGCCTGGCGATACCAGTCCGCCAGATAGGGCGGCATGTACAGGCCGAGCATCAGCACCAGCAACAGGTGGGCGAACACCGGAATCAACGCGGGCGAATGCGGCAAGGGTTTGGCGGTGGTCTCGCCGAATACGATGGGCTGTATCTTGCCGAAGATGGCGGCGAAGGCGACACCGAGCGAGACCAGCAGGATGGGCGTAGCCCATGGGTATTCGTGCATGGCGGTGGTGATGATGAGGAACTCGCTGGCGAACACACCGAACGGCGGCATGCCGAGGATGGCGAAGGTGCCCAGCGCCAGACCCCAGCCGACCGTGGGGCTGACTTGCAGCAGGCCACGGATGCTGTCCATCTGTTGCGTGCCGACCTTTTGCACGGCATGGCCGACGGCAAAGAAGATGGCCGACTTGGTCAGCGAATGCACGGTCATGTGCAGCATGCCCGCGAAGGTTGCCACCGGGCCGCCCATGCCGAAGGCGAAGGTGATCAGCCCCATGTGTTCGATGGAGGAGTAGGCGAACATGCGCTTGATATCTTTTTGCCGGAACAACGAGAACGAAGCCACCAGCACCGAGAGCAGGCCGAAACCCATCATCAGGTTGCCGGCGAAGTGGGTGCCGAGCGAACCGTCCACCAGCACCTTGCTGCGCACTACCGCGCACAGTGCGACATTGAGCAGCAGACCGGACAACACAGCGGACACCGGCGTCGGGCCTTCGGCGTGCGCGTCCGGCAACCAGCTGTGCAGCGGCACCAGACCGATCTTGGTGCCGTAGCCCACCAGCAGGAAGATAAAGGCGAGTTTGAGTACGGTGGGTTCGAGGTCGCCCTTGACCTGGTTCAGGTGCGTCCATAGTAGTGCAGTACCACCCTGCCCCAGTACCCGCTCGGCGGCGAAATACAGCAGGATGGTGCCGAACAGCGCCAGCGCGATGCCTACGCCGCAGAGGATGAAATATTTCCACGCCGCTTCCAGGCTGGCCGGGGTGCGGTACAGACTGACCAGCAACACGGTGGTCAATGTCGCCGCTTCCATCGCGACCCACACGATGCCCATGTTGTTGGTGGTGAGCGCGACCAGCATGGCGAAGGTGAACAACTGGTACATGCTGTAGTACAGATGCAGCATGCCGGTGGTGAGTTTGCCGTGATGCTGCTCGATGCGCATGTAAGGGCGCGAGAACAGCGAGGTGGTGAAGGCGACGAAGGCAGTCAGCGCGACGAGGAAGACGTTGAACTGGTCGATGAAGAACTGCTCGTTGAACGCGACCTGCGGGCCGGAGTCGACCACGCGTACGGTGAGCACCACCGAAGCAGCGAAGGTGAAGAAGCTCATCAGCGAGTTGAGTTCCGCCGCCCACTTGCGCGAACCGAACACGGCCAGCAGGCCACCGCCCAGCAGCGGGATGAGCAACAGCGCGAGAAGCTGAAGATCAATCATCCTTGAGCTTCTCCATGTGGGTGATGTCGAGGCTGTCGAAGGTCTCGCGGATCTGGAAGAAGAACACGCCGAAGATGAAGGTGGCGACCAGCACGTCGAGCGCGATGCCCAATTCCACCACCAGCGGCATGCCCTGCGTGGCGCTGGTGGCGGCAAAGAACAGGCCGTTCTCCAGCGACAGGAAAGCGACCACCTGCGACACCGCCTTGCGCCGCGTCAGCATCATCAGCAGCGACAGCAGCACGCAGGCCAGCGCGATGCCGATGAGGCCGCGCGTGATGCCTTCGGCCAGTTGCGAGATGGGCGCGGCCAGGTTGAAGGAGAAGATCACCAGCGCGATGCCGACCAGCATGGTGGTGGGAATGTTGATCAGCGTCTCCACGTCCCAGCGCACGTTAAGACGGTGGATCAAACGGTGCAGCAGATACGGCAACAACATCACCTTGAGCAGCAGCGTAAGACCTGCCGAATAATAGAGATGGTGCTGGTTGGTGGAGTACGCCACGATGAAGGTGCTCAGGGCCAGCAGCGCACCCTGCCAAGCGAACAGGTTGATCAGCGACAGGATGCGGCGCTGCGCCAGCATGGCGAAAGCGATCAGCAGCAGCAGCGCGGCGAGCAGGTTGATGAATTGCAGGGTGTACGGTATCTGCATCATGCCCCCAGCAGGAAATGAATCAGCAAGCCGAGCACGGCCAACAGGAAGGCGGTGCCGAGGAACTCGGGCGCGCGGAAGATGCGCATCTTGGCCATCACCGTCTCCAGCACGGCCAGTCCGGCGCCCGCCAACATCAGCTTGAGCAACAACAGCACGATGGCCAGCGGCAGACCTGCCCAGTTGCCGACCTCGGCGATGCCGTGCGGCACGAACAGCGCGATACCGATGGAGATGTAGGCAAACAGCTTCAGGCTGCTGGCCCACTCGATCAGCGCGAGATGGCGCGCCGAGTATTCCAGAATCATTGCCTCGTGGATCATGGTGAGTTCGAGGTGGGTGCTGGGATTATCCACCGGGATGCGCGCGTTCTCCGCCAGCAGCACGATGACGAAGGCCAGCGCGGCGAAGGCCAGACTCGGATACAGAATGAACTGGTGATGCGCCAAGGTGTCGACGATGCGCGGCAACTGGGTGGAGTGGCTGATCATCGAGGCGGTGAACAGCACCATCAGTAGCGCCGGTTCGGCGAGGAAGGACACCAGCATCTCGCGTCGCGCACCGAGCGAACCGAACGCGGTGCCGATGTCCATCGCGGCCAGCGAGATGAACACGCGCGCCAGCGCGAACACGCCTACCAGCGCGATCACGTCGGCTGCCTGAGAAAATGGCAAGTCCACAGCAATGATCGGGATGATGGCCGCGGCCAGCCACATGCAGCCGAACACAATGTAGGGCGTGACACGGAACAGCCAGGACGCGTTGTGCGCGATCACCGCATCCTTGTGGAACAGCTTGCGCAGCACGCGGTAGGGCTGCAGCACACCCGCGCCGCTACGGTTCTGCAACCACGCCTGACACTGGTTGACCCAGCCGGTCAGCAGCGGCGCAAGCAGCACCACCAGCAGCAGCTGAGCGAGCTGGAACAGGATGGCGAAGAGGAGGTCGTATTCAGTCATCATACGAACACCAGCAGCACGACCAGCGTGACAAAGGTATAAGTCAGGTACAGATGGATGCGCCCGTGCTGCAACAGCCCGGCCATGGAAGAAAATTTCTCGGTGAGATGTTTGATCGGCAGATACAGGATGTACCACAGGCGATCATCGCTCTGCCCGTGATAGCGCGGGTGCGTGTCGAACGGGCTGGGCACATCGCGCTCGATCTTGAAGAAAGGTTCGAAGATGCGCCGTATCGGCTGGCCGAAACCTTCGGCGGTATCCTGCATGCGCGCGGTCTGCGCGGGGAAGCCGCAATCCCACGGGTCGCTGCGCCGCACGCGGCCGTGATACAGGCGCCGGACCAGCACTGAAGTCAGCAGCATCACGCCCAGCACGGCGAGCAGGAAATACAGCGGACTGTAGCTGGCGCGTTCGGTATCGACCGGCGCGAGGAATATCCAGTTTCCGGCGGCATTGCCCAGTTGCGCACCCAGCAGCATCTGCGACACGTGATCCAATTGCCCCACCACATACACCGGCGCCAAGCCTAGCAATACACAGGCCAGCGCCAGCCAACCCATGCCGATACGTTCCCAGATGCCCGCATCGTGCGCGTGCTCCAGCGCATGTTCGCGCGGCTGGCCGAGGAAGATCACGCCGTAGAACTTCACCATCACATAGGCGGCCAGCGCCGCCGCCAGCGCGATCACGGCGGCGGCCACCGGCACCAGCATGTTGATGTAGCTGTTGGGCAAACCGGGTGACAAAAGGAAAGCCTGCAGCAGCAGCCATTCCGAGACGAAACCGTTGAGCGGCGGCAATCCCGAGATGGCGAGCACGCCGACCAGCATCAAGCCCGAGGCCCATGGCATGCGGCGGATGAGGCCACCGAGGCGTCCCATGTTGCGCTCGCCGGTGGCGTGCAGGATGGCACCGGTGCCGACGAACAGCAGGCTTTTGAACATCGCATGGTTGAGACTGTGATACAGCGTGGCGGTGAGCGCCAGCGCCGCCAGCGCGTCCTTGCCGTAGACGTGGAAGATGAGGGTGAGGCCGATACCGACCAGCAGCAGACCGATGTTCTCGATGGAGGAATAGGCAAGCAGGCGTTTCATGTCACCCTGCACGGCGGCGAACATCACGCCGAACACGGCGGTGAGCAGGCCCAGGCCGAGTGCCAACACACCCCACCACCACAGTTGCGTGTCCAGCAGGTCGAAGGTGACGCGCAGGATGCCGTAGATCGCGGTCTTGAGCATCACGCCGCTCATCAGCGCGGACACCGGCGACGGCGCGGCGGGATGCGCCTCGGGCAGCCAGACATGCATGGGCAACACACCGGCTTTCGCGCCGAAGCCGAACAGCGCCAGCAGGAAGGCCGCAGACGACCAGAACGTAGTGAGATGCGCGCCGCGCATCGCGTCGAAGGTGTAGGCGGCGATGCCGTTGCCGCCCTGCATCACACCGAAACTCAGCAGGATGGCGATGGCGCCCACATGCGCGATCAGCAGATAGAGGTAACCCGCCTTGCGGATGTCGGGGATGGCGTGATCGGTGGTGACGAGGAAGTAGGAAGCCAGCGCCATGGTCTCCCACGCCACCATGAACATATAGGCATCGTCGGCCAGCAACACCAAAGTCATGCCGATGAGGAACAGGTGATATTCGAGACACAGCAGTCCGAGTGTGCTGCCCGCCATGGTTTTGAAGTAGCCGGCGCTGAACAGCGACACGCCCAGCGAGGCTGCACCCAACAAGATCAAAAAGAAACCGGAGAGCGGATCGAGACGCAGATGGAATGGCAGATCGGGCAAACCCAGCGGCAACACCATGACGCTGGTCGGCATGGCCAGCGCCCACAGCCCGGTGGCCGCCAGCAACAGCGAAGTGAGCGCACTGAGCGGAAAGATGACGTTGTTGATCAGCTGCGGCGCGCGTTGCAGGAACAACCCGGCCACTCCGAGGGCGATCCAGAACTGCACCAGCCAGCCAGCTACATCCAGCGGTAATATCCCAACGGCGTTCATCTGGTGTTACTCGCCCCTCGATCGAATACGCATGCGACAGGCTTTGGATTCTACTCCTGCGTTCGAACGCTGTTCAAGAAAGGAATCGCCGCAGGCACCCAATACCCCCACGGCATGACCCGCATGGGTCACCCACCTCAGTGCACTATCTCGACCACGCGCCCCGGCTTCAACTTCGCATACGACGGCATCGCCATGCCGACCGTGGCGCCGATATAGGTCGGATCGGCGATGACATAGCGCTGCCCCTGGTAGTCCACCATGGAGAAATCCGCCCGCGTTTGCTTGAGTGCCACGGCGGTCGTCATGTGGCCCGGATAGAGCAGACCGACGGTCTTGATGCCGACCAGTTCATACACCAGCCAGGAGAACAGAACCGAACGGTCCTCGCAGTCGTTGTAAGGAAAATGCAGCGACTCTTCGACGAAGAAATATTTCTCGCGGCCGAACTGGGCGTCGTCGGTCTTGTAAGCGAAAGCCTTCTGCACGAAAGCAAGCAGGAAGTTCACCGCCTCCTCTTCATTCATCGTCGCAGTGTGTTTTTTCAACTCGGCGAGCAGCCCGCTGCGCACCAGCGCGCTGCCGTCGGTATCGAAGTAGAGCGGGAATTCCGATTGCGGGAACGTGCCCATGTATTCCACCAGACGGCGGTCATAAGGGACGTTCAGACGTATCGTCTCGCCCTTGTAGTCGAAGCTCAATACGCGCTGCGCCGATACCGTGCGGGTGAAACCGGTCGCGGCGGTGCCGATGTCGAGCGCCTTGAGTTTACCCGGGTAGCTGGCTTCATAGGTGTAGAAACTGCGGATGCTGTCGCCGTTGTCCGCTGCCAGTACGGCGTAGTAGGTCTGGTTGCCGACCGCGGTGAACTTGGTCGAATACACCTGCTGGCGGACCGCGACGAACAGGTGCACATCCTGTCCGGCATAACCGAGCCGCACGTCGTAGCCAGACTTGACCAGGAAATACCATAGCAGCAGGTTCTGCTCCGCCTTGCGCTCGGGTTGCAGCGCCTGCACCACACTGCGCCACAGGGTCACATAGCCCCAATCGTCCAGCTTCAATCTGGCACGCGTCTCGTTGATCGCCTGTATCGTCGGCTCGTATTTGCTGCCGCTCATCATGGTCCAGAACGCGCTCATTGCTTCCGGCTTGGCGCCGCCGGACAGGCGATACGATTTCCACAAGGGATCGAATGCGAAACTCACCGGGTTGCCGTAGAAAGCGATCTCAACGGCGTCTGCAGCGACCGGCACCGGTTTCGGCTGGGCTGGCGGCGGAGGCGGCACGATGGGTTGAATGACAGGCGCGACCACCACCGGCGGAACGACAGGCGTCACGACTGGCGGGGCAACGGGTGCGGGTTTGACCTGGATATCAGGAACCGGTGCCGGTGCAACCGGTGCAGGCGCGGGTGGGACTACGGGCGCGACCGGCGCGACCACCGGCACTAGTTTTGGTTTGGGCTCCTTGATGCGCACCTTGCCCTGGAAGGTCTCGAACTCGCGCCACTGGCTCTTCAGGAAATCGGCAAACTCGCCGTCCTGTTTTTCCTTGTAGGCATGGAATTCCGCCCGGGTCTGCTGTGCAGCCTGCTGCTGCTGGCGCTGGAATGCTTCGAACTCCTGCTGCGCAGTCGCCGCCGAGACTGGTAGACCGATTGAAAGAAGCACCGTTACAGCAAGCAATCTGTCGCTCTCGCGCATACGCCCTCCGCTACACACTCATTGATCGCTAGGAACCAGCCACACCCACAACGCGTCGTTAGCGGGATCGCGCCATTTCGCCTTGACCATCGCTTTGACATCGACCTGTTGACTATCCTCGCGCGCCACCTGCGAACCGACCGTGCTGGCGCGACCGTTGTTCACCGTGGTGGCCATCGTCTGCACCGAGCGTATGCTGACACCGAAACGCTTGGCGTATTCCTCGCGCGCGCGCATGACAGCCAATTCTTCCTGCGCCACCTTGCCGCGGATATGTATCCCCGCCGAGGCCGATACACCGTTGCCGGGGTTGTCTATCCAAGCCGGCCGCTCGCTGCCGTCCGGTTTGACCGGCGCCGCGCAGGCCGACAGCAGCGTCAGCAGCAATACCGTTGCAAGAAGCTTGAACCGACTCATGATCGCCACCTCAATCCTGCACTTGCTTCAGCCAGTAGCTGGCATAGGACTCGATGTTCTCAATGTCCTTGACCGACTCGGCACTGAGCGGACGGTCCAGCACGCGCTTGCCGTCGAAGCTGGCCATGCGATTCGCGCCGAGGCTGAACTCGTTCTTGTATTCGATGAAGTCGCGCTCGGTGCTGGCTTTGTATTCCTCGAACGACTTCTTCTCTTTCTCTATCGCATCGCGCGCTTCCTGCTGGTACGCCGCGAACTCGTCCTGCTCGGATTTTTTATGTATCTCGAACTCGCCCTCCAGACTGGTCACGCTGACCAGACCTTTGCGCATGCCGATCTCGTTGCGCAGCTCCGTGTCCGCGATGAGGAAGCGGGTGCCGCGCACGCCGATGGTGGCGGTCCTGGTGCGAACCTGAAGCTGCTGGTCGCCTTTGACCTTGTTGATCGCGTAATAGATCATGCCGGTGAGCTGGCGCAGAAACCCGGCATGGTCGCTCTTCTCGCCGATCTCCACCTTGCTGTTCTTCTCCAGCACGATGAATCCCTTGTTTCCCATGCGCACCACCGCACGGCCGTCCGGCCCGGTGCTCAGCACATTCTTCGGCGGCAACACGCTCTTGTTGCCGACCGCTTTTTCCTGCTTCCCGGACGGATCGCTCGTCATCACCTTGCCTTCCGACTTGACGATCACGATGTCGTCGCCAGCGGCGACACAGACGCCCGACAACAGCAAGCCGAACAGACCGGCCAGCACACCCAACTTTGCTCTTTGCATATCCAGCCTCACTTGCGCACTCCCGAAGACAATTCGTCCTGCGCCTCGTGCGCATGGTCGCGCTGCACCTCGGGACTATTCACCGGTTTGACCGGCGCTTTGGCGCAGGCCGACAGCCCCAGAGCAAGCAACAACACGGAAAGAATGAAAATGGATTTGCGCATATGCTTCTCCTTCATCGTCATATCAAGACACTTCAAATGGAAAGGGCAGCGTTAAGCTGCCCACTCCAAACATCATCCGAACTCGCGGGCGGTTTGTTTTGCCGATCATCGGTCCGGCGTCACCAGCCAGATATACAACTCGCCGCTCTGCAGATCGGTCCATTCTTCAATGACACGCGCCGATTCTAAAATGAGGTCGACGCTGCTTTGCACCCGCGTCTCGACATCTCCACTCCGACTCACCGTACCCGCACGATCTTCCGTGCTGGAGCGATTGGTCGACTCGACGCGGACCCGCACCATCTGTGCCAGCTCCTGCCGCGCCTTCATCTGCGCCACGCGATACTGCGCGGCATGCCCACCCCAATCCTGCTTCGGTGCGGAAGCGACGACGCTGGTATAGCCCGGCTTGTCCGGATTCATCACCCAGGCAGGCGCACCCGCTATCGCCTTGGCATCACCCGCCTTCTGCCCAGCCCCGGCACAACCCAGCAAAAGCAGAGTTGCCGCCAGAACGGAAAGCAGTTTGTACGACATGACGGACTTCAGCAGTTATCAGAACTTCGCGTAAACCGTGGCACCGAGAGTGCTGATTCTCTCCCTGACCGTGAACGGAAGGGCTGAGGTCCCGAAGTTGTAGCTGTACGAGTGATATTTGTAATCGGCAGTCACGCCAAAATTGGACGTGAAGGGGAAGGTATAGCTTGCGCCGAGGCTACCACCGACCGCGGTATCCGCTGTCGCGCTGAAGCCAGCTGTCGAGTTATCTTTCCATTTCGCCCCCATGATACCCAGACCGACATTCACGCCCACGGAACCGGCACGGCCACTGGCGATCGGGAAACTGGCACCACCACCGAAGATGACGCCGGATGTCTCAAAGGTCTCTTCCGTCCACGAAGAGGTTGGCGTGTATGGCCCCGGCCCCTCAAGAGCAGCCTTGGTTGCTCCCAGTGTCGTGGTACCGGTCTTGATACCAACATAGACGTTACCTGCGATGCCATTGTCCTGGTTCAGGAACACGACCCCGCCGGTCAGCGCAAAATCCGAACGTTTGAATTCCTCGGATGGCGTTCCATACTTTGTCCAGCCATCATGCTTGCCCGAGCCACCCGAATACGACAGATCGAGATATCCGGCATTGGCACCGGAATCGGAAGAAAAGGTCAGTCCAATAGTTGCCGGCTTATATGTGGATTTTGCTGTGATGTAGTCCCCGCCCAACTCGTAAGTGGAGCTGCCCGCGCCTGCGCGAATCTTGATCTCCGCCATTGCGGACTGCGACACGAGTGCGGTGGCAACGAACAGACTGGATATCAATATCGATTTCTTCATTTTGCTTCTCCCGAATTAAATTTCATGAACATCAGAATGTGAACGTCGGCTTCTCCAGCCTGCGTACCGGAGCTGGCGCCGGGGTCGGTTGACGCGCCACGGGTTGTTCTTCCACTTCTTCTTCCTGCACGACTCTTTTCTTGGTATTCCTGACCGGCCTGGGCTCATCCTCGGCATAGCCTTCTTCGGACAGGGAAGGGTCCTGCACTTGCGAGAAATCGATCCTGCCGCCGACCTTATCGTAGACCTGTGAACGGATCGCTGCCGCCATCTGGTCACGCAGACCGTCACCGATGACCGGTTCGACACTGGCGGTGATGGTGGTCTCATATTCGGTCTCTCCTACCATGTGCTGGTTGGAGAACACCTTGTTGGACAGCGTGGCCTGCACTTCGCTACGCAGTTCTTCCTTGCTCAGCTTGAAGTTCTTCACTTCGGTCAGCGAGTTGACGAACACCACCGAACCCGTCTCCGATGCTTTCAACTCGGCCGCTTTCTTGGAGCGCTCCTTGCACACCGGGATGGAATCGTCTCCGCATGCCACTTTTTCGGTAACAGTGACTTCCTTCTTTACCTGCAGCGCGATCAGCCGCTCCTGCAAGTGGGTGTCCACCACGCGATTGACGTCGCGCTCGAACGATTTTTGCAGCCGCAGGAACTCGGCATACTTGGCGCTGGCATCGACATTCAGTGAATTGATCCGGCTCTCGGAGCCGGACTTCTTGTCGCGCGCATCGCGCAATGCACCAAAGGCTTTGCGGTTCTGATCCTCGGCCGCGCGCAACTGTTCCTGCGAGATGGTGCCGGGATTGTCACGGTCGAACTCCTGCAGTTTCTCCAGCTTGGACCTGGCCTGACTGTTCTCCGCCTCAAGACGGCTGATCGACGAGATCGCCGAACGTTTGTCAGCCTTGGCAACGACGATCTGCTTGTTGACCTCGTCCAGCTCCTTCACCTTGGCCGAGAGCAGCGAGCGCTGGTCGCGCAGATCGCTGAGCATCATCGGATCGATGGCGAGCGATGCCGCATGTGCGGCACCGGCAAACAGCATGGATACGGCCAACGCCCGCAAAGCATAACGTGGCGCAGCGTGGAACTTCTCAAACATCGAAGACATGGAACACCCTGGAATAACTGAAACTCGAATCCTGAAAATAAAAACGGCTCCGCATCGCTGCGGAGCCTTTATCGCTTACTGGGCGACCTTTTGCTTGGCGATGTCAGCGGCCAGTTCATCCTGACCTTTTTGCGCCTTGAACTGCTGCCAAGCGGCCTGATCGTTACCCATGCTGGTCTTGACGGCTGTCTCGGTCAGCTTCTGCGCAGCGGTTTCATCCAGACCGACCAGCACATACATGGTGCCGTCCGGCGCCTGGATGCTGCGGAAGATCTTGGTGCCTTGCAGGGTCTGATCTGTGATCTGTTTGGTGACCGAGGTGTTCACGCGATCCACAGTCTCTTTGCTGCCCGCACCGGTGGTTTCGGCATACTGTTTGATCATGTTCTGCACTTGCACCTTCATGTTCTGCGCCAGTTGCACGCGCGCTTCAGTCGCGGCCATCTGCTTCATGAAAGCGATGCCGGCATCGGAACGCGGCGCTGAACCTACTGCACCCACCGACATGCCTTCGACCGGCGCATCACATACCCACAGCGGCGCAGCCTTGTCGGAATTGGGGAAGACGCACTCGGCTACGGGTGCTGCTTTTTCAGGCGTGGACGAGCAGGCGGCGACGCCCAGCGCAACGACAGCAAACAGCACTTTGGTGATCTTGGACATTTGAAAACTCCTAAGCTGGTTTAACGATATGAATACGGGGCTACAAACGATAAGTGATGTGCAAAACCTGATGATTGCGTTCCGTCATCCCTCAATCTAACGACTGCCAGTTACGAAATTTACAGCATGCCGAAAGAAGCCACAAGGCGCCCGGCACAGGATTGACAGTTATCGCCACTTTTTGCCCCGATACGGGGATAAATGCGATAAAAAACATCAACCTCCCCCGCCCGTGCTACTGCGCGAAACAATCCGCTAGCGTTTTTTGTACCAGTCGAGGAATTCACCCGCGGGCATGGGATAGGCGATGCAGTAGCCTTGACCAAAATGGCAACCCATTTCCTGCAGCGGTTGCAGCAACCCCTTGTCTTCCACCCCCTCCGCCACGGTCAGCCGGCCGAAGGTGCCCGCCAGCGCAATCACCCCCTTCACGATGGCATGATCGCCCTCATCCGTCAGCATGCCGCGCACAAAGGACTGGTCGATCTTGAGCGTTTCCGCTCCCAGTTTGCTCAGATAGACCAGCGACGAATAACCCGTGCCGAAATCGTCCAGCGCGAAGCTGATACCCAGCTTGCGGCAGGCCTCGATGACGGCAGCGGATTGCACCATATCCTCCAGTGCTGCCGTCTCCAGCACCTCGATCTGCAGCCTGCCCGGCGACAGGGTTGGATACAGCTCCAGTTTCCGTTCCAGCTCGGCGACAAAATCAGGCGCCTGCAGGTGCTGCGCCGAGATGTTGACGCTGACTTCCAGTGCCAGCCCCGCCTTTTCCCATGCATGCAACTGCACCAGCGCCGTGTCGATGACCCAATTGCCCAGCGGTATCTCGAGGTCCGAATTCTCGATGACCGGCAGAAACTCGATTGGCGGCAGCAATCCCTGCTCGGGGTGGTTCCAGCGGATCAGCGCCTCGACCCCGGCGATCCTGCCGGAGGCCAATTCCATCTTGGGCTGGTAATACAGCTCGAATTCGCCCCGCTGCAAACCCAGCAGGACGCGCCTTCTCGACTCATGCAGCGAGCGCATGCGCTGATCGTGCGCCGAGTCGTACAGGTGATAGCGGTTCTTGCCGGTCTGCTTGGCGATATACATGGCCTGGTCGGCATGGCGCATCAGCGTGTCGCCGTCCTCGTCGTCGGCGGGATAGAAAGTCACGCCGATGCTGGCCGACACGCCGACCTGTTGGCCGCCGACCTGCATTGGTGCAGCGATCGCTTCCATGACGCGATCCAGGATCTGGAAACACTCGACCATCAGATCGAGATCGTTGAACAGCACGACGAACTCGTCGCCGCCCAGACGCGCCAGAGTATCTCCCGCGCGCAGCACCTCCTGCAGACGGCGCGTGATATCCACCAGCAACTGGTCTCCCACCTCGTGTCCGAAGCGGTCATTTACCTCCTTGAACCCGTCGAGGTCGATATAGCAGACCGCCAGCATCTTGCCGCTGCGCTGCGCATGCACGATGGCCTGTCCCAGACGGTCTGCCAGCAGACGGCGGTTGGGCACGCCGGTGAGCGCGTCGAAGTTGGCGACACGGCTCAGCTCGGCCTCGTGGTCCTTGAAATAGGTGATATCGGAGAACACACCGACATGACGCTGCACCCTGCCCGCTTCGTCGCAGATGGCCGAGATAGACAACAGCTCCGCGTAGATCTCGCCGTTCTTGCGCCGGTTCCATATCTCGCCGCGCCAGACCTGCTCTTGCTGCAGCGCTTGCCACATCGCGGCATAGAAAGCCCCGTCCTGACGGCCCGAATTCAGCAGGCGGGGATCCCTGCCCAACACTTCCTCGCGCGCGTAGCCGGTGATCCTGCTGAAGGCATGATTGACATCGATGATGACGTTGTTCGCATCGGTGATCAGGATCGCTTCCTGGCTGTTGTCGAACACACTGGCATTGATGCGCAAGGTCTCTTCCGCCCTGCGCCGGTCGGTGACATCGTACTGGATGCCGTCCCACAGGATGTCGCCGTTCCCGAGCAGGGCGGGCTGCGACTCGATATGCAGCCAGTGCACCTCGCCGTTCCTGCGCACGATGCGCCCTTCCCACTCGAAACGGCTCAGGCTGCGGCGGGACGCTTCGTTCAACTGCGCGAAGTGCTCCTGTTCGTCCGGATGGATACGTGCCAAAGCCGCGCGGTGGTCGCGCATGACCTCCGCCTCAGTCACATCGAGCAATTCGCACCAGCGCGAACTGACGAACTCGAAGACCGTACGGCCGTCCGCACACATGCAATATTTGAATACGCCGACCGGTATCGTTTGCACTAACCCGCTGTACTCGTCCAGGCTGCGATGCAGCGCTTCATCGGCACGCTTGCGTTCGGTGATGTCGCGGCCGATGGCCAGTACTCCCTTGATTGCGCCGGCACTGTCGCGTTCGGCGACCATGACGATATGGTGGAAGTGGGGCTGGCCGTCCAGTTGCGGGATCAACATCTCCAGTTCCGCACTGCTGCCGGTAGCGATGACCCCTTCAAGTACCTTCTGGTAGGCCTCCACTTCCGCGATCCCGGGATAGGCCTCGACAGGCGATGCCCCGATGATCGGTCGAGCACTCTCCGGGATGCTGTCCATCGCGGACGGATTCAGATACACCGCCCTGCAGTCCCGGTCGTAGCGGATCAGGATGTCCGGCATATTCTCCGCCAGAGTGCGGAACTCGTGTTCCTTTTCCTGTAGCGCGTGCTCGGCCTCGATGCGTTCGGAGATGTCGCGGCCTATGCCCAGCGCCCCGATGACGCTGCCGCTCTTGTCGCGCTCGGGGACGAAGATGACATGGTGAGCATGCGGGCTGCCGTCCGGATGCGGCATCTCGATCTCGATCTCCACCCGCTCGCCGCTATCCATGACCAGCTCGACCAAGCGTTGCAGATCGCGTATCTGCTGCGAGCCGGGTTCGGATTCGAACGGCAGTTTGCCAACGATTGGCAACAACTCTGGCGCGATGCTGCCCATCATCGCCGGATTCAGGTAGCGCACCCGGCAATCACGGTCGTAGCGGATGACGTTGTCCGGCAGATTCTCGGCCAGCGCGCGGAACTCCTGTTCGCTCTCAGCCAACGCGCGTTTGATGCGCTCGCGCTCGGTGATGTCGCGCGCCACTCCGAGCACGCCGATCAAATGCCCTTTGCTGTCGCGCATCGGCGTCTTGAGGGTTTCCAGCAATTCCCGGTGTCCATCGGAAGCAAAAGTGACCCATTCCTCGTTGACGCTCGGCTTGTCCGCCACCATCGCCTTGCGGTCATGCGCGCGGAACAGATCCGCCAGATCCCTGTGCACAAAATCGTAGTCGGTCTTGCCGACGATTTCCTTTTCCTCCGCCCCGAAGAACGACTCGAAGCGCCGGTTGCAGGCCAGATAGATGCCGTCACTGTTCTTCAGCCAGACCAGATCGGGGATGGTGTCGATGAAGGTGCGCAGAAATATCTCGTCCACATCGAAACGCTCGTCTTGCATACCCAGCGCCATGGTCTGGGTGAGGTCGTGCTCGCCCACCAGGCCAAGCATCCTGCCCGCGCCGTCGACCACGACCAGATGGCGGACCTTCTTTTCCAGCATGTGGTTCGCCGCGTCGTTGATAGTCGCTTCGCCGGTGATGGTCATCACCGGCGCCGTCATCACTTCGGCGAGCTGCACACCGACCCGTTGCGGATCCTTCGTATAGAAGCGCACGACATCCCGTTCCGTGACGATGCCTATCGGCTTTTCGGCCTCGACCACGATCACGCAGGATTCGCGCTGCGCCTGCATCAGGTTGAGCGCCTGCATCAGGCTGCTGTGCGGCGGCAGGCTGGTGACGGTGCGTTTGGCGACGGTGATGACCTGGCTGCGGCCGGCCAGCGCGGTGAGGGTCAAGTGCTGGCGGAAATCGGTTTCGCTGACCAGTCCGACCACGACTCCCTTGTCGTCCACCAGCACCAGATGGCGGATACCTTCGCGCAGGCAGGTCTGATAGGCGTCCAGACAATCTGATGTTGCGGAAATGGTAATGACCGGCGCGGACATGCCGGTGCGAACTGATGTTTCGGGAGAAGCACCGGAGCGCATCGCGTGCAGGATATTGCGTTCAGTGACGATACCCAGCGGGTGCCCGGCCACGTCGGTCACCACGATGGAAGAATACCGCCGCTGCGCCATGATCTGCGCGGCCTCGCCCAGCCTTGCTTCCGCGGGAAGGCAGACGACATCGCGCGTGGCGATATCGAGCAATATGTTCGGCTGACTCTTCATTCGGCAACACTCATGCGGTTTCTGATCATACGCAGACAAAGGCTTGCACTAGCGGCGAGAATCTCCCAGCAGCCGCTCGAACTCTTGTTGCACCACGCTGTAGCACTCGCAGCACAGCTTCTCCAGTTTCGCGCGGTTGAGCACCTTGATGTGGCCGCGGTTGTAATCGATCAGGCCTTTATCGCGCAACTCTCCCGCTGCCTCGGTGACGCTTTCGCGGCGCACACCCAGCATGTTGGCGATGGCCTCGTGGGTCAGGCGAAAATCATTGGACAACGATTTGTCGTTGATCAGCAACAGATGCTGGCACAACTGCTGGGGCAACGAATGGTGCTTCTCGCACACCACGGTCTGCGAGACCTGGGTCAGCGAGGCCTGGGCGTACAACAGCAGAGTGTGGCTCAGACTGTGCAAGCGCTGCAGCATCTCGCCCAGTCGCTCGACCTCGATCTGGAAGACATGTCCGGATGTCTCGACTGTCGCCCAATACGGTAACGCCGCCCCGCCCAGCACCTGCGCGACACTGAACATACCCTCGTTGCCCACTACTGCCACGCCCGCCGATTCGCCGTTCTCCAGCCGGTAGAACAGCGAGATGGCGCTGTCGATGGGAAAGAACACATGGCTCATGCGCTCGCCCGATTCGGCCAGCTGTTCACCCGCCTTGAGGTGAATCACTTGCAGGTGTGGAAGCAGCTGCTGCAACTCCTCCGGAAGCAAGGCGGACAACAGGCGGTTCTGGTTCGGATTGTGGTGATGCGGCATTTTGCTCACCCCCCGATCACTGCACGCCGCTGCCAAAACGGGCGATCAGTTCCTCGCTACGCAGCGGATGCGCGAACAGATAGCCCTGCCCGATATCGCATCCCGCATTGCGCAACACTGCCAACTGATCTTCTGTCTCGATGCCTTCCGCCACCACGCTGAAACCCAGCGCCTGCGCCATCAACAGGATGGTCTTGGCGATGGCTTGGGCATCCGCATCGTGCGCGATATCAGTGACGAAGTTCTGCGCGATCTTCAATTCAAAGATCGGCAGGCGGCGCAGATAGGCGAGCGATGAATAGCCCGTGCCGAAATCGTCGATGCTGAGACGGATACCCAGAGACTTCAGTTCCTGCAACACCTGCTGTGCCTGCTCGGTATCTTCGGCCAGTGCACTTTCGGTCAGCTCCAGCATCACTCGGTGGGCATCGAGACCGTGCTGACTGAGCAGGCGCAACATCATTGCGGGGATGTTGCTGCGACGGAACTGGTAGGGCGAGACATTGATGGAGACGCGCGGAATAGCGTGCCCCTGCTTGACCCATGCCGCCATCTGCCTGCACGCCGTCGCGGCGACCCATTCGCCGAGGCGGTCGATGATGCCAGTCTTCTCCGCCAGCGGGATGAACTTCGAGGGCGGGATCAAACCCTCGGCCGGATGTTGCCAGCGTACCAGCGCCTCGACGCCAACCAGGCGGCCGCTGCCGATATCGACTTGCGGCTGGTACATCAGGAACAATTCGTCGCGCTCGATGGCGCCGCGCAACTCGGTCTCCAGCTTGAGGCGCTCGTCGGCGACCCGTTTCAGTTCGTCGGTGAAGAAATGGTGCCCGCGTTTGCCGCCGTCCTTGGCCTGATACATGGCGCTGTCGGCGTTCTTCAACAGGGTCTCCGGATCGACGCCGTCGTTGGGATAGAGACAGATGCCGATGCTGGCGCCGGGATAGACGTTCTGCCGCCCGATGGGATGCGGACGCAGCATGGCGTCGGCGATGCGGTGCGCCGTCATTTCCGCCTCGGCGACGGATGCTTCCTCGATCAGCAGCGCGAACTCGTCGCCGCCGAAACGCGCCACCGTATCCCCGCCGCGCACGCAGTCGCGCAAACGTGCAGATATCTCCTTGAGCAGGTCGTCGCCGGCGGCATGCCCCATCGAGTCGTTGATGACCTTGAAGTTGTCCAGATCGATGAACAGCACGGCGAAGGTGCTCTCGCTGCGCTCGGAGTGCGCGATAGCCTGGCGCAGACGATCCAGGAACAGCGCGCGGTTGGGCAAGCCGGTCAGTTCATCGTGCGTGGCCAGGAACTCGACCTTGCGCTGCGACTCCTTGACCACGGAAATGTCGCTGAAGATACCGACGTAGTTGATGACATTGCCTTCCGGATCGTGCACAGCATTGATGGTGAGCCACTCCGGATAGACCTCGCCGGTCTTGCGCTTGTTCCAGACCTCGCCCTGCCACCAGCCGTGGGTCTCCAGATGCGACCACATGCTCTTGTAGAAGGAGGCATCCTGCTTGCCGGAAGCCAGCATCTTGGGCGTGCCGCCGATCGCTTCCTCGGGTGAATAGCCGGTCACCTGAGTGAAAGCATGGTTGACGGTCAGAATCCGCTGATGCGCATCGGTGACCACAATCCCCTCGCCGGAACGGTCGAACACCCGCGCCGCCAGACGCAACTGGTCCTCCGCGCGTTTGTGCTCGGTGACATCGGCTGACTGGGTACAGATGCTGTACACCACACCGTCTTCGGTCAGCAACGGGAAACGTATCGAATGCAGGAAGCGCTCCTGGCCCGTCGAAAACGCCAGATGATCCTCGAACTCCAGCGAGGTGCGCAGGCGCACCACATCAAGCTCCTTGGTGCGGAAATCGTCGGCGATCTTGCGCGACATCACCTGCGTGTCGGTCTTGCCCAACAAGTCCTGCGATGACAAACCAAAGAATTTCTCGAACTGGCTATTCACGAATTCGTAACGACCCGCCAGATCCTTGAGGGAAATGATGGAAGTGGAGTTATTCATGATCGCCAGCAATATCTCGCGGTTCTTGCGCGTATCCCGCTCCGCAACCAGCCGCTCGGTATGATCCAGCAGCACGATGATCGCGCCGCGGGTGCCGCGCAGCTTCGTCTCGTACGGCGAGACATGCAGCAGGTAATGGCGCTCGTTGGAGAAGATATGCGTCTCTCCGACCCGGTTGCTGGTGATGGCCTCATGCACGGCCGTGGAGAATTCCTTCATCCCGACCGGCAGGCGCATGTTTGTGATGGGCTGTTTGATCGAGACGGTGGAAAGCGAGAACAGCGCCGCCGCCGGGCTGTTGAAGCGAATCAGTTCAAGTCCGGCATTGCACACCATGACCGGGAAGCCGACGCTGTTCTGGATATTTTCCAGATCATTGAACAGGTCACTCAGTTCGCCGGTGCGCACTTGCAATTCTTCATTGACGGTGGTCAGTTCCTCGTTGGTGGATTGCAGCTCTTCGTTGGCCGCCTCCAGCTCCTCGTTGGAGGATTGCAGTTCTTCGTTGGCGGCAACCACTTCCTCGTTGAGCGCCTGCATCTCCTCGTTCGAAGTCTCCAGCTCCTCGATTACCGTTTGCAGGCGTTCGCGGGTGGAGATCAGTTCCTCTTCCAATTCACGGACGTTACGTCCCTCCGCACTGACCGGTACGGAATCATCCGACCCCGTCGCCAATACAGCCTGCGGCATGATCTCGAAGGAAACCAGGAAGAACGGGTTGACAACGCCACGATCCAGCGGGTGAACGACCAGGCGCACGTCGCGCGATTCACCGCCGATCTTGATGACATGCGAACGGCCGACCGCCGATTCCTGTTTGTGTTCTGCCTGGTGCTGCAGCAATTGCAGATCGGCGCGCAGTTCGCGGTGCAGCAGATTCTGCAGGTTGAAGTTAGGTTTGCCGGGAACGACAGTGAGAAACGGGCCGACATCGCCGTGCATGTGCAAAATGTCGAAAGTGCTGTTGATTAGCACGGTGACCGGGACATAGCGGCGCACCGCCTCGTTCAGTAAGCGCAACTCGGAATCGGCGACGACCTTGGGGACGCTGCGTTCCGCCATGTCCGGCAAGCGGAAAGCCGACACGCTGAGTCTCGATTCGCCCGCACAGCGCCGGTAGATGCGCGCCGACTTGTCCAGCACCTCGAACAGCGCCTCCTGCTGGAAGATGCCTTCCGATTTGCCGAGGAACAGCAGACCGTTGGGATTCAGGCTGTAATGGAAAGTCGACAACACCTTGGCCTGCAAATCGTTCTGCAGGTAGATGAGCACATTGCGGCAGCTCACCAGATCGAGGCGCAGGAAGGGCGGGTCCTGCACCAGATCCTGGCGCGCCACCACCACCATGTCGCGCAGGGTGCGCGACACTTCCAGGCGGTTACCGACCTTCTGGAAATAACGGATCGCCAAGCCCGGTTCCAGATCGGCCAGCGCGCTCTCGGCGTAGGAACCTTTGCGGGCGACCGCCAGTGCATTGAGGTCGATGTCGGTGGCGAAGATCTGGATGCGGAACTGGTTGATGTTCGGGCCCAGTGTCTCGGCCAGCATGATCGCGAGTGTGTAGGCTTCCTCGCCCGTGGCGCAGGCCGGCACCCAGATGCGGATCTCGTCGCCCGGGCGTTTGGTCTGTAGGATGCTGTTCAGCATGGCGCGCAATGCGCCGAACGATGCCGGGTCGCGGAAGAAGGCAGTGACCGAAATCAGGATGTCCTTGCCCAGATGTTCCAGCTCTTCCGGATTGTTGTCGACCAGCGTCAGGTAATCGTCGAGATCGTTCACATGACATGCCGCCATGCGCCGCTCGATGCGGCGCCACAGCGTGCCTTCCTTGTAACCGGAAAAATCGATGCGCGTCTGCTGTTTGACCTTGATCAGCAGCTTCTTCAGCGTGGTCGCGCCGACCGGCGGCTTGTTGGCGACGGTGACCGTGCCGTGCGAGCGCGCAATGATGGCGATCTCTTTGGCGATCTCTTCCGGCGACAACACCCAGTCCACACAGCCGGTATCGATGGCGGATTGCGGCATGCCGGTATATTTGGCGGTCTGCGGGTCCTGCGCAAAGGTGTAGCCGCCCGCCGCCTTGATGTCGCGCAGCCCGGAGGCACCGTCGCTGCCGGTGCCGGAAAGGATGACGCCGATGGCGTCCTCGATCTTCTCTTCAGCCAGCGAGGTGAGGAACATGCTGACCGAGGGACGCGGCGATGCCTCGCGCGGGCCTTCGATGAGTTCGAAACAGCCGTCTTTCAGTTTGACGTTGTTGCTGGCCGGGGCGACGTAGATGGTGTCCGGCTCGGGTTGTATGCCGTTCTCCACTTCCTGCACGGCCATCGCGGTCTCGCGGCCGAGCAGTTGCGCCATCATGCTGCGGTGAGTCGGGGAAAGATGCTGAAGGACGACGTAGGAGATACCGAGATCGGTGGGCAGAGCCGCGATCAGCGCGGAAAGCGCTTCGAGGCCGCCTGCGGAAGCTCCGATTCCCACCAGATAAGGTCGCAGCGCTCGCGGCGGATTGTCCGGCGTATCAATAGATACACCATCATCTTTTATCTCCGGCACATCCCCGCTTGTTTTTTTCTTTTTAACAGCCCGAACCATGACTTTCCGCTCACCAGTATGCTTTTTACTGCTCGCAAGACTACCTCAAAATCCCCCTACTCGGAGGATAACGAGCAAACTAAATCAGTTCCGTACGCTAACGTACGGAGAAAAATGACGAAAAATATTTGATTCTTAAAAAGGGTTATACATACGCGACCTGCACGTTCTGCACGCCGCATGTCGAGCGTAGCGCTTCAAGCAGTTCGTCAGGCAGGGTGACCTGCCAATCCTCGCCCAGACGCAGTGGCGCGCTGCCGATGAGGTTGCGGTAGTTGATCTGTACCGGGCATTTTCCGCCGCGGTAGGGTTTGAGCAATTCCGCCAGTTGCGGCACGCGCACCTTGTCGTCCATCGAGCAGAAGATGTCCAGGCGTTTGGCGAAGGCGGCGCGGGCGGAAGCGAAATCATAGAGCTCGTCGGCGGTGACACGCATGCTGCCAGAATAGGCGTCCAGTTCAGCCTTGCCGTTCACCACCAGCAACTCGTCGTCGCGTATCCAGTTGCGATTCATATCGAACAACTCGCTGAACACCACCACTTCCAGCGCGGCGCTGCCGTCATCCAGCGTCACCACGGCCATCTTGCCGCGACGCGTCTGCAGTATGCGCACGCCGCTGACCATGCCCGCCAGCACGATCGTCTTTGCGTTGTTGCGCCGCCCGCCGCCGTTGCCATAGCCGCCTCCGCCGCTGGGCGGTGTGATGATGTCCGGCGTGATGTCGGCCAGTTTCATCTTCACGAAGTTGGACAGTTCCGCCGCAAATTCCTGATAGGGATGGCCGCTCAGATAGAAGCCCAGCGCGGTCTTTTCCTGCGCCAGCTGTTCGCGCATCTTCCAGGGCGGCACGTCTGCCATCTGCAGCGGCATAGCCACGCTCTCGTCGTCGCCGAACAGGCTGTTCTGGTTGGCCGCGCGCGCATGCTGCTCGGCGCTGCCCAGTGCCGTATCGAGCGAGGCGAGCATCTGATAGCGGTGAGGCTGTCCCGAGCTTGTCGATGGACTGATACCGTCGAACGCACCGGCGCGGATCAGCGCCTCGATGGCGCGGCGGTTGACGATGCGCTTGTCGACGCGGCGGCAGAAGTCGAACAGGTCTCTGAACGGACCCGCCGCGCGCGCCGCCACGATGTTCTCCACCGCCGCCTCGCCGGTGCCTTTCACCGCACCGAGGCCGTAAGCGATGGTCTTTTCATCCACCGGAGTAAAACGGAACAGCGAGCTGTTGATGTCCGGCGGCAATATGGAGATGCCCTGCTGCAGGGTATCCTGATAGAAGAAACTGACCTTGTCGGTGTTCACCATTTCCGAGGTCATGGTCGAGGCCATGAACGCGGCGGGGAAATGGCACTTGAGGTACGCCGTCTGATAGGCAACGACCGAATAGGCCGCGGCGTGCGACTTGTTGAAACCGTAACCGGCGAACTTCTCCATGGTGTCGAAGATCTCGTTCGCTTTCTTTTCCTCGATGTTGTTGTTCGCCGCGCCTGCCACAAAGATGCTGCGCTGCTCCGCCATCTCCTCGACATTTTTCTTGCCCATCGCACGGCGCAGCATGTCGGCGCCGCCGAGCGTGTAACCGGCCACCACCTGCGCCGACTGCATCACCTGCTCCTGGTACACCATGATGCCGTAGGTCGTGCCGACCACCTTCTCCAGCAAGGGGTGCGGCAGGATGACCTGCTCTTTGCCATGTTTGCGGTTGATGTAGTCCGGGATGAAGTCCATCGGGCCGGGCCGGTACAGCGCATTCAGGGCGATCAGATCGTCGATGCAGTCCGGCTTGGCCTTGACCAGCGTGTCCTTCATGCCGCGCGATTCGAACTGGAACACGGCGGTGGTGTTCGCGTTCTTGAAAATCCTGTCGTAGGTCGGCTTGTCGTCGAGCGGGATAGTGTCGATATTAAAGTTTTGCGAACCTTCGATGCCCGAGTCTTTGATATAACGCACCGCCCAATCAATGATCGTCAGCGTGCGCAAACCCAGGAAGTCGAACTTCACCAGACCGACCGCTTCCACATCTTTCATGTCGTATTGGCTCACCGTGCTCGCGCTGCCCTCGGCGCAATACAGCGGACAGAAATCGGTGAGCTTGCCCGGCGCGATCAGCACGCCGCCCGCGTGCATGCCGACGTTGCGCGTCAGATCCTCCAGGCGCATGCCCAGTTCCATGAGTTCTTCCACGCCCTCTTCGCTGGCGATGATGGCGTTGAACTCCGGCTCCATCTCGCGCGCCTTCGCCAGCGACACCGGCTTCACGCCATCCAGCGGCACCAGCTTGGACAACCTGTCGCACAGGCCATAGGGGAAATCGAGCACGCGGCCGACGTCGCGGATCACACCCTTGGAAGCCATGGTGCCGAAGGTGGCGATCTGCGACACGTTCTGCTGGCCGTATTTGTGGCGCACGTATTCGATCACGCGCTCGCGCCCGTCCTGGCAGAAGTCCACGTCGAAGTCGGGCATGGAGACGCGCTCGGGGTTGAGGAAGCGCTCGAACAGCAGTTCGTAGCGCAGCGGATCAAGATCGGTGATACCCAGCGAATATGCCACCAGCGAACCGGCACCGGAGCCGCGCCCCGGCCCCACCGGCACGCCGTTGGGGAACTTCTCGTCGCGGAAGGATTTCGCCCAGCGGATGAAGTCCGCCACGATGAGGAAGTAACCGGGAAACTTCATTTTGATGATGGTCTCGGTCTCGAACGCAAGGCGCGCCTGATACTCCGGCATCTTTGCTGCACGCTGCGCTTCATCGGGATACAGATGCAGCATGCGTACCTGCAAACCGCGCTCGGCTTCGCCGCGCAGGAAATCGTCCAGCGATTCGCCGTTGGGCGTGGGAAAGTCGGGCAGGTGCGGCTTGCCCAGTTTGAGCGTGAGATTGCAGCGCTTGGCGATCTCCACGCTGTTCTGCAAGGCCTCGGGCAGATCGGCGAACAGTTCCGCCATTTCGGCCTGAGTCTTGAAATATTGCTGCGCGGTGAATGTCTTCTGGCGGCGTTTGTCGTTCAGCACATAGCCTTCGGCGATGCACACGCGCGCCTCGTGCGCCTTGAAATCGTCGATGGCGAGGAACTGCACCGGATGCGTGGCCACCACCGGCAACGCCAGTTCGTCGGCCAACTTCACCGTGGCGCGCAGATGGGCTTCCTCGCGCGGCGCGCCGTAGCGCTGCACTTCCAGATAAAAACGGTCGGGGAACAGTCCGGCGTACTCCTGCGCAATGAACTTGGCGCTGGCGACATTGCCGTTCAACAGCGTCGCGCCGATCTCGCCCATATGCGCACCCGACAGGGCGATCAGACCTTGCGTGCCCTCCTTCAGCCAGTGCTTGCGAATCTCGGGACGACCGCGATACTGGTTCTCCAGATAGGCGCGGGTGACCAGTTCGCACAGGCGCAGATAACCGGCATGGGATTGGCACAACAGCAACAGACGGAAAGGTTGGTCGCGGGCAGCATCATTGGTAACGAACACGTCACAGCCGACCACGGGCTTGATACCCGCAGCGCGTGTCTCTTTGTAGAACTTGACCAGTCCGAAGACGTTGGACAGGTCAGTGAGCGCCAACGCAGGCATCGCATCGGCCTTCGCCGCCCCCACCGCTTCGCCAATGCGCACGATGCCGTCGGCGATGGAATACTCGCTGTGCAGACGAAGGTGGACGAAGGAGGATTGCATGATGCTCGCGGTAAAAATCTCGCCGAGATTTTATCACCGCGGGCCGTTCGGCCCCGAAAGAAATTGCCGCCGCCCCTGTTCAGAAAGATGGCGCCGGGAGTGGTGTATCTATTGGGTTCCGGCCTTGACGCGCTCGCGGTGGACACGCTCTACAGCGACGCAAAGGATGGCGATGTCCTGCTGGTGCAGTTTGGGAAAGGCGTCATGCAGCGTGATGCGCAGGAAATGTGTCGAGCCGGACAGGCTTGCATCCAGCATTGGGCTGGCAACGTGGTAGGCCTGATCGAATATCTCGCGCAAATGTTGATTGGTGCGGCGCTCGGCTCCGCCATTTTGGGCAGGCGCCCCCTGGTCGTACGATACGTTCATGACAGCCACCTTTTCTAATACATCTGACTATCGGCATTGTATGCGCGTATGGCGCGAAGGGGGTGAGATTGTGCGTCCGATTCCGCCGCGCAAATTGGAAACCACCCACAGGGCGGCGTATCACTAATTAGCTACGGGAGGGATTGTGAAGCTTTCGCGTTGCCTCCGCGAAAGCTTCATCCCTTCGGGACCGCCCTGCGGGCGTCCTGCGCGAGCAGTGCTCGCTTGTCTAACCCAGGAGGTTCGTCCACACTTCCACTGCGCCAAATATAAAACCGCCCACAAGGGGCGGTTTTATATTTGGCGGAGAGGGAGGGATTCGAACCCTCGGTAGGCTCACACCTACGCCTGATTTCGAGTCAGGTACATTCGACCACTCTGCCACCTCTCCGAGACTCTGTTCCGGTTGACGGCTTATTTGCAACAGGCCGTCCTCCGAAGGGCGCGCATTTTACCAGCAAGCCGCGAAATTCGGGCAGAATGTTCTCATGCGCAGCTTGCTCCCCCTTCAGATCGCTGTCGTCATCACCCTCTGTGCCTGGCTCTGGGTCAAGACCACCGCCGTCGACCCCCTGCCGGATTGGCGCCAGGGCGAATTGGTGGTCATCGTGCCGCCCGCCGAGATGGAAGCCGAGAACGCTTTCGAGACCGATCTGGCCGGCCTGTTCGCCCAGCACCTGCAGGTAAGAGTGAAGACCATCCCGATGAACATCGACCAGGCCTTGCCGGCACTGGCCTCGCGTCAGGCACATCTGGCCACCGCCGCCCGCAGCAGCACCGACTATCCCCTGCGCTTCGGCCAGACCTACCAGACACTGGTCGAACTGCTGGTCTGCCATGACTTCGAGCCGGGCAGCATCAATGATCTTGCCGGCCACGATCTGGTCGTCGCTGCGGGTTCGCCGCAGGAGGCCGCCCTGCGTCACGCGCAACGAGAACATGACCGGCTGGGATGGAAGTCGCGGCGCGATACCTCGCCCGCGGAACTGCTGGAAGAAGTCGCCGACGGCAAACTCGACTGCACGCTGGCCAACGAAGAGCAACTGGCCACAGCGCGTAATTTCTATCCCAACCTGGGCGAAGCACTGGACATCGGTTCGCCGACCGATCTGTCCTGGGCCTTCTCCGGCAGCGGCGATGCAAAACTCTTTGACGAAGCGCAACAGTTCTTCGGCCGCATAAAACAGGACGGCACCCTGCGCCGCCTGCTCGATCGCTACTTCGGCCACAACGACCGGCTGGACGCGATGGATGCAGAAGCCTTCATCACCCTGTCGCGCACCCGGCTACCGCGCTACCGGCGCTGGTTCGAAGAGGCTGCCGACCTCACCGGCATCGAATGGCAGCTGCTGGCCGCACTGGCCTACCAGGAATCGCACTGGGACCCGAACGCCACTTCCTATACCAATGTGCGCGGCATGATGATGCTGACCGAGGAGACCGCCGACCGCATGGGTGTGGAGAACCGTCTTGATCCGCACGCCAGCATCCTCGCCGGCGCGCGCTATCTGCAGCTGCTCAAGGAGCAATTGCCTTTGCGTATCAGCGAGGAGGACCGCTTATGGCTGGCCTTGGCCGCCTACAACCAGGGCATGGGTCATCTTGAGGATGCACGCATCCTGGCGACGCAAGCCGGTCTGAATCCGGACGTATGGGCGGATGTGAAACGGGTGATGCCCCTGCTGGCGCGCCCGTCCGTATACAAGAACACCAAACGCGGCAAGGCGCGCGGCGGCGAAGCGGTGATCCTGGTCGAGACCGTGCGCCTGTATCACGACATGCTGAAACGACTGGAGACGCAGCACTCCTTATCGCAACCACCCGGGACACCCTGGCGCGGCCTGGTCGGCAAACTCATCAATTAAGCTCAGCGCCTTGGCGCCAGCAGGATGCGGTTGACCTCCAGTGCGATGGCCGCCGGCCCCATTCCCGCACTGACTGCCAGCAGCTTGTTCAACAGGCCCGGCACCACCACCGCGCGCCCCCGCTGCATCCCCTCAAAACCGGCACGTGCCACATCGCGCGCCGCCATCGGCCTGGTCCAGCGGAACAACAGCGTGCGCTGCGCTTTGGCAGTCTCCTCGAACCCGGTGCTTGTCGGCCCCGGACACAATGTCGTCACCGTGACCCCGCTGCCGCGCAACTCGCGGCGAATGGCGCGCGAGAAAGACAATACATAACTCTTGCTTGCGTAATACACCGCCATGCCGGGGCCGCCCGGCTGGAACCCGGCCAGCGAGGCAACGTTGAGTATCTTGCCGTGTTTTCTGGCGAGCATACCCTGCAGGGCATGGCGCGTGAGCGAAGTCAGCGTGCTGACGTTGAGATGGAGCATGCGCTCGATGACCTCCGGCGCCTCGTCAGAGAAATCCCCCGAGTCGCCGACACCCGCGTTGTTGACCAGCACATCGATATCCGGCGTGATGGCGCTGATCTCCTGCCACACCGCCGCTCCCGCACCCGGCTGCGCAAGATCCATCTGAATGGTTTTCGCGGAGACGGCATACATCTTGTTGAGATCGTCCGCCAGTTTCTGCAGACGGTCTGCCCGTCGCGCCACCAGGATCAGGTCGTAGCCGCGTGCCGCGAACAGGGGCGCCAGCTCCATGCCGATACCGCCAGATGCGCCGGTGATGACTGCGGTCTTTCTGTTCATGACGATCTCCTTTGGATCACATCTGCCGAAACAGATGCGCGTAACTGCGGCTCACCGCGATCTTCTCCGGCCGGTCGCGCAGAGTGAGCGAGACCTTGCCGAGCAGATCGTGATGCGCGGAGACGATCTGCTTCACGTTCACCAGCGTGCCGCGGTGCACTTGCCAGAACTGGTCGGGGTCTAGCTGCACCAGCAGGTCCTTGAGCGGCGTGCGCAGCAACAGCTCGGCATCGCGCGTGAGCACGGTAGTGTATTTGTCGGCGGACTGGAAGTAACACACCTCATCCACCGCCAGCATGCGCACGTTCTGACCGACCTGGATGCGCAGCCAGTGCAGCGGTTCCGGTTTACTCTGCTCCGCCAGCAGTTGCTGCAGGCGTGCCAGCATGGCATCCGGCGCGAACATGCTGCGCTGCTGCAAGCGCTCGACACAGCGCTGCAATCGTTCTTCCGAGACCGGCTTCAGCAGATAGTCCACCGCCGCCTGCTCGAAGGCCTGTACCGCATGGTCGTCGAAGGCGGTGACGAACACCAGGCGACAGTCGGCTGTCGCGGAGCGCGCCGCATCCAGTCCGCTTTGCCCCGGCATGCGGATGTCGAGGAAAGCGATGTCGGGTTTGATCTCGCCCAAAGCCTTCGCCGCGGCGACGCCATCGTGCAGCACGGCGACGATCTGCAGTTCCGGCCACAGCTTGCCCAGCCTGCGCTGCAGGTCGTCCGCGAGATGCAGCTCGTCGTCGGCGATGATGGCTTTCATACTAATTCTTCGCAGGCAGTTCCAATGTCGCGACCGTACCGCCATGTGCGCCGTTGTGCAAGACTAGGCGGCCCTGCTCACCGAACAGCGTCGCCAGCCGCTCGCGCACGTTGGCCAGCCCCGCTCCGCCGCTATCGGCAGACTGGATACCAACGCCGTCATCTCGCACCTCGCAATACAGCATGCCGTTCCCGATGCTTGCGCGGATGACGATCTCGCCGCCGCCGATCTTGGGTTCGATGCCGTGGCGCACGGCGTTCTCCACCAGCGGCTGCAGCAGCATCGGCGGAAAAGAGACCAAGCGGACATCCCCGGGCACATCGATGAGCCAGCGCAAACGCTCGCCGAAGCGCACCTTCAATATCTGCAGATAGTTCTCCAGCATGTCCAGTTCGTCACCCAGCGTGGCACGGTCGCTGCGCGCGCGCACCAGCGCCACGCGCAGCCAGTCGTTCAGCCGCTCCAGCAAGTGCTTCGCCAGCACCGGATCGGTGTCGATCAGGCTGCCGACATTGGCCAGTGTGTTGAACAGGAAATGCGGTTCGATCTGTGCCTGCAGCAGTTTCAGGTTGGCCTCGATCTCGCGCCGCAAGCTCTCGCTTTTCATGAGCTTGTGCCGCTCGACTTCCATCTCGATACGTTCGGAGAGCAGCAGGGTGATGCCGCCGATCAGGCTGAAGAACAATCCTATGGTCATCGTGAGCCAGGTGTATTGGTCGCCCCAACTCCCCACACCGCTGAGAGTGAACGCCAGCGTCATGCCGACCGCCACGCTGAGCGGCAGGGTGAGGATACGGACCAACCAGCGAACCAGATAGTTCTTCAAGTACGCGGTCGCGCCGACATTGAGAGCCAGCACCGACAGGCCGATGCACTGCGAATAGATGAAGTTGTGCCAGAACAGGGGGCCGGGCATCAGCAGGGTCAGGATGCCCGCGATGGCGGTATTGAAGATCAGCGTGGAGACTAGATAGGAGAGAATCTTCTTCATCGCATCAGATGGAGGACTTGAGCCCCAGCGTGAAACTGCGCGTGAACAGCGCGCCCGCTTCCTGGCGTGCGCCGCCCTGTGGCAGCACGGCCAGCGCATAGATGCTCAGGCGCGGATGCAGGGTGGTCTCGCCGTAGGCGGCAAACTCGCTGCCGCTGTCGGTGAGGTTGCGCGTGTACATCAGCCGCCAGTAGCCTGTCTCGCTCATCATGTTGGCCTGCCACACGGCATGGAAATAGTCGCGCCCGAGCAGACGCGGCATCAAGCCCAGCGGCAGGCCGAACTGGGTGGTGGCGCGCTCGAAGTAGGCTACCTCTTGCGCCTTGGTGTAGCCGTGGCCGTCGTGCAGATATTCGAGCATCAGCGACTGGCCGCTCTCGAAAGTGTATGAGGAGCCAGCCAAGGTCGCGTTGCCGCGCGGCGAGGGGGACTGGATTTGATAAGGCTGTGCGGCATCCTCGGGCGAGCCCAGCACCACCGGCAGCACCGACGAACCGAATTCGCCGTACAGCATCAGTTCATCGCTCATCGTGTATTGGCCGTGCGCGCCGTAGAACGCGCCAAGATGCGGCGCTTTGGCGGCGACCATGCCCCAGGCGATCTCTTCGCCGCGCGTGTCGAACTTTGCCAGCCAACTGTCGCGCCAGGCATCCGGCTGCGCCGCACCGTAGCCGGAACGCACCACGCGCACCAGCGTGGCACTGCTCCGCATGTCCGGCGTCCACGACACCTTCGCCACATCCATGCCGACCAGTTCGCGCATCGGGTCGGTGCGGCCGTTGTCAAAATAGAACGGGCTCGACGGCGAACGAAACTGCCCCGCCCCCCAGTTCAGCACATCGCGGCCGGCGGCGACGTTCCAGCCCTCGGCGGCGCGCACACGTACCTGCCACAGGCTGAGATAGCCTTCGGTATGCGAGCGCTGTCCGAAGGCGTTGCGCATCTCGCGTGTGGAGCCGATGCCGCGCGCGGTCACGCGCACCGTCTCGCTCTCGGCCTTGAGATTCATGCGTATTTCGGCCACGTCGCTGCGCTGCGGCAGTCGCGCGATCTGGTTGTAGGGGTTGAGCACACTGTCGTCGCGCACCACCATGCTGTTGGCATAACCATAAAGTGTACCGTCCCATGAAGTGCGCCAGTCTGCTTCTTCCGCATATGCGGTCGAAGCGACGGCACACAACACCAGCACAGGAATCCTCATTGCATCTGGCCGAGATCGAATTCAGACGCCGCAATCTTCTTCACCTTCACCGTGCCGAATTCCATCACGGTCTCGGCGTCGATCAGCGCGTCGCGGATGATCATCCTGCTGATGAAGGGGATGTGCTTGCCGTCATGCTCGATGGTGTTTCCGTATTCGAATCTTGCGGTTTTGAGCAGCTTGCCGCTGACGGAATAGAACTCGGCCTTGATGCCGACCACGCGCTTGACCGACACCCAGTAGCGGATCTTGTCGTAGGTGGCGCGTTTGTGTTTCGCGCTGAGGTCGAGCACGTAGCAGGGATCGCTGTCGACATTCTCGGTCGCTCCCAGTTGTGCGTCGTAATCGCCCGCGTAGTTGGTCGCGGCGATGTCGCCGTTGGAGGCCTGCCCGCTCATGCGCTGGCGCGGCGAGATGGGGATGGGCTTGGACAGGCCGGGCCGCGTCATCCACATGTTGCGTTCCACCTGCAATATCTTCGAACCCTTGAAGCGCACCGGCTCCTGCGTCTCGGCAATGCTGGAATCGTCCACCGCCTTCACCAGGATGCGTTGCGGCTCATCGTTGCGCTCGCCGTCGCGCGACTGCAACTTGATCTCCCACACGATGCCGGGCAGACCGCCGCCGCGCGCCTGGTCGGAATCCTTGAGGATGCTGTGCGCATCGGGGGCGGCCATCACTGCCCCGGATACTGCGAATATCAACAAGCTGGCGATTGCTCTCATGACCCGCTCCTTAAACATGACCCAAAGCATCGATGATGTCCTTCTTCGCCGCGCGCCGCGCCGGCATATAAGCTGCCAGCGTGCCCACCAGCCCCATCAGGATGAAGGTGAAGACGGTGCGCCCGACATCCATATCGACCAGCAGCGGCACTGGGCTCGCGCTGTTGGGCGGCACATAGGAGATGTTGGCCAGATTGATGCCCCAGCGCACCAGCAGCGCGATCAGCAGCCCGGTGACGCAACCGAGCAGCGTGAGCAGCATCGATTCCATGGTGAACAGCCGTATCACGCCGCTGCGCTTGAGGCCGATGGCACGCAGGGTGCCGATCTCGCGGGTGCGCTCGATCACGGTCATGCCCATGGAGTTGGCCACGCTCATGATGACCACGGTCAACACGATGTTGAAGATGAAGCCGAAGATCATGTCGAACATGCCGTGGACCTGATTATAGAAATCGGACAGTTCCTGCCAGGTCAGTATCTCCACCTCGAAACCCGCTGCGGTGAGTTTCGCCTGCAGGCTGTCGCGCATCGCTGCGGTCCTGGACTCGTCATCGAGCAGGATGGTCAGCCGTTGCGCGCGGCCTTCCGCATCGAGCAGGGTGCGCGCCAGCTCCAGCGAGACGAAAGCAAACTTGTCGTTGCTGCCCGCGTTGCCGGTGTTGAAGGATTTGGCCAGGGTGATGTCGGCGGCATTGGCTTGCCCGCTCAAGGTGTTCACCAGAACCTGTGCCTGCTCACCTTCTTTCAGGTGCAGCATCTCGACCAGTCCGTCGCTCAGGCTGGCCACCTCCGGCCTATCCTTGTCCAGTCGCATCCACATGTTGTCGAACATGCCGCTTTTGCGTTCGGTCTCGGTCAGCGAGCCTTCACGCAGTTTCATCACCGCTTCCGGCTCGATGCCTTCGGCGATGAAGATGGTGCTGGCGCGACCGTTGCTCACCAGCCCGCTCATCCCCAAACGCGGCGCGACCAGTTTGACGTGTTCCTCGGCGCTGACCAGCTTGCTGATGGCGGCGACTTCCTGTGCGGTGAGCAGATAGCGTTCCGGATCGAGCTTGCCTTCCGTGCGCATGCCTTTCTTGTACAGCGTCAGGTGACCCAGCATCTCGCCATGGATGGACTGGCGACCGAGACCGTCGTAGACGTTGTGCGTGTAACCCGCGAACAGCACGATGGCCGCGAAACCGAAGGCGATGGCAAGCATCGTCACCATCGAGCGGCGGCGGTTGCGCATCAGGCCGCGCAGGGCAAGTTTGAACAGGTTCTTCATGCCATCACCTCATCACTCACAATGTTGCCGTCGCGCAACAATATCTTGCGGTCCACATGGTCGAGCAGGCGCTGGTCGTGCGTGGTGAACACAAAGGTCACCTTGCGCGCGCGGTTCATCTCGCGCATCAACTCCACCACCATGCGGCTGTTCTCCGAATCCAGATTGGCGGTCGGCTCGTCTGCGATGACCAGCTTGGGGTTCACCACCAGCGCGCGGGCGATAGCAACACGCTGGCGCTGCCCGCCGGAGAGCTTGTCCGGCAAGGAGTCCTTGAACCGCTCCAGCCCCACATCCACCAGCGCCGCGGCAGCGCGTTCGCGCGCCTCGTGTTCGTCCACGCCCTGGATCTGCAGGGGCAGCATCACGTTCTCAAGCGCCGAGAGCACCGGCACCAGATTGAAGTTCTGGAACACGAAGCCAAGCTTCTTGCTGCGAAACTCGGTGAGCGCATCGTCGTCCAGCACGCGCGTGTCCTGCTCGTCGAAATGCACCTCACCCTCGGTGGGGGCGTCGATGAGGCCGATGATGTTCATCAGGGTGGATTTGCCGCTGCCGGACGGCCCCCACACGGCCAGGAACTCGCCCGCGTGGATGTCCAGCGAGATGTTGTTCAGCGCGTCGATGGTGGTCTCGCCCAACTGGAAACGGCGCTTGATGTTGCGCAGTTTCAGGATTGGCGGATGGCTGGTGTTGTCGCTCATGTTCGACCTCGATGTGGTTTGATAGATGTTGCTACGATAGTTGCATCGTACTGTAATCTGGCGACACCAAAGGCGGAAACTAAATGCGACGAAACGCAAAAAAAGAGGAGCGAACTGCTCCCCTTCCGTTCAGATCGCGTTGATCGAGGTCAGCCCGCCCATATAGGGACGCAGCACCTCGGGCACCTTTACGCTGCCGTCGGCCTGCTGATAGTTCTCAAGGACAGCGACTAGCGTGCGGCCCACAGCCAGGCCGGAGCCGTTGAGGGTGTGCACCAACTCAGGTTTACCTGCCGCATTGCGGAAACGTGCCTGCATGCGGCGTGCCTGGAAGGCTTCAAAGTTGGAGCAGGAAGAAATCTCGCGGTAGGTGTTCTGCGCGGGCAGCCACACTTCGATGTCGTAGGTGGTCGCGGCGGAGAAGCCCATGTCGCCGGTGCACAACTTGACCACGCGGTACGGCAGGCCGAGTTGCTTGAGGATGGTCTCGGCGTGGCCGAGCAGGCCTTCCAGCGCTTCGTAGGATCTTTCCGGATGCACGATCTGCACCAGCTCCACCTTGTCGAACTGGTGCTGGCGGATCATGCCGCGCGTGTCGCGACCGTAGGAACCGGCCTCGCTACGGAAGCACGGCGTGTGTGCCACATATTTCATCGGCAGTTTTTCCAGCGCCACGATCTCGTCGCGCACCATGTTGGTGACGGGGACTTCAGCGGTGGGGATGAGATAGAAATTCTTCTCGACCCCGTCCTCACCGACCACGCGCGGTACGCGGAACAGGTCTTCCTCGAACTTCGGCAACTGGCCCGTGCCGCGCATGGATTCTGCGTTCACCATGTACGGCACATAGGTCTCTGTGTATCCGTGCTTCTCGGTATGGGTGTCCAGCATGAACTGGGCAAGCGCGCGGTGCAGTCTGGCCAGCGGGCCTTTCAGCAACGAGAAACGCGCACCGGCGATCTTGGTGGCCGTCTCGAAATCCAGTCCGCCCAGACCTTCGCCTATGCTGACGTGGTCTTTTACTTCAAAGGCGAACTTGGGGATCTCGCCGACCTTACGCACTTCGACGTTGTCCGCTTCGGACTTGCCCACAGGCACCGTGGCATGCGGCACGTTGGGGATCACTGCCAGGAATGCATCCATCTCCTGCAACAGCAAAGGTAGCTTGGCTTCGAGTTGTTTCAGTTCTTCGCCCAAAGCACCGACTTCGGCCATGATAGCC
This sequence comes from Gallionellaceae bacterium, assembly GCA_003445795.1. Classification (GTDB taxonomy): domain Bacteria; phylum Pseudomonadota; class Gammaproteobacteria; order Burkholderiales; family Gallionellaceae; genus Sideroxyarcus. Next base: position 1,875 of record DMCN01000094.1, on the reverse strand, counting down.
GTCGTGTCTTCACCTTTGGCCTTGGCTTGCCCGATCAGCTTGGAACTCGCGTTACGCTTGGCTTGCAGTTCCTGGGTGCGCGTCTGGATGGTCTTGCGCTCGGCTTCCATCAGCTCGAACTTGGCGGTTTCGAGCGTGTAACCGCGTGCTGCCAATCGTGCGGCCACACCGGCCAGGTCGTTACGTAATGTTTGTATGTCTAACATGAGAACCTCAAATTCACTCTGATACCGACGTAGGATGGGTTGAGTGAAACGATACCCATCGAACGAATGGTGGGTTACGGGCTACGCCCTAACCCACCCTACATTTTCTTTTTCGACTTTGCATCAAGCTCACGCAAATGCGTCAGCTTCTCCGCGATCTTCGCTTCCAGCCCGCGCTCGGTAGGCTCGTAAAAACTCACTTCCGGCATACCATCGGGAAAGTAATTCTCGCCCGCCGCATAACCGCCCGCTTCGTCGTGCGCGTAACGGTAATCCTTGCCGTAATCCAGTTGCTTCATCAATTTGGTCGGCGCGTTGCGCAAGTGCAGCGGCACTTCGCGCGAGCCGTCCTGGCTGATGAAGGCGCGGGCGGCATTATACGCGACATAGCCCGCGTTCGATTTCGCCGCGACGGCCAGGTACAGCACGGCCTGAGCCAGCGCCAGTTCGCCTTCGGGCGATCCCAGCCGCTCGTAGGTGGCGGCGGCATCGTTGCATAACTGGATGGCGCGCGGGTCGGCGAGGCCGATGTCTTCCCAGGCCATGCGCACGATGCGCCGCGCCAAGTAGCGCGGGTCCGCCCCGCCGTCCAGCATGCGCACCAGCCAGTACAGTGCGGCATCCGGGTTGGAGCCGCGCACCGATTTGTGCAGCGCGGAGATCTGGTCGTAGAACGCTTCGCCACCCTTGTCGAAGCGGCGCATCTTTTGCGCCAGCGTGTTGTCGAGGAACTTGGTGTCGATCTTGCCGATCTTGGCCGCCTGGGCGGCGGTCTGCAATTGCTCAAGCACGTTGAGCAGGCGGCGTGCATCGCCGTCGGCATAACCTATGACGCGCTCGCGCGCGGCATCATCGAACTTCAGCCCGTCCAGCGCGACCTGCCGCGCGCGTTCGAACAGCTGGCCCATCTCGCTTTCGGATAGCGATTGCAGCACATACACCTGCGCCCGCGACAACAGCGCGTTGTTCAACTCGAACGAGGGGTTCTCGGTGGTCGCGCCGATGAAGGTGACCAAACCCTGCTCGACGAATGGCAGGAAAGCATCCTGCTGCGATTTGTTGAAGCGATGGACTTCGTCCACGAACAGGATGGTGTGGCGGCCGTTCTGTTGCAGGGTCTGCTCGGCCTGCGCGATGGCTTCGCGAATGTCCTTCACGCCGGAAAGCACCGCCGACAGCGGCACGAACTCGGCATCGAAGGCCGATGCCATCAGTCGCGCCAGCGTGGTCTTGCCCACGCCCGGCATGTCCTCGATGAGCAGATGGCCGCGCGCCAGCAGGCAGGCCAGCGCGAGGCGGATCTGCTGCGGTTTGCCGAGAATAACCTGTTCGGCCTGGCGAATGACGTTGTTCAGGGATTGGCTCATTGGTTTTTCGCAACTTTACACTGTATTCGGCCTGCTGAGCATTCCGCGGATAGTCTGGCGGTCTGTTAAGATACGCCCTTTCCGAAATTCACTGCTGGTTTATGTCCGCTTCGCCTGTATCCATGTCCCCCCTCGAGCGCCGCGCCAGTATTGGGTTGGCGAGCATTTACGGCCTGCGCATGCTGGGCCTGTTCATCATCCTGCCGGTGTTCGCGCTGTATGCGGAACATCTGCCGGGGGGCGAGAGCCATTTGCTGATGGGCGTGGCGCTCGGGGCTTACGGGCTGACGCAGGCGATATTG
>DMCN01000113.1:4850-5360 GCA_003445795.1 Gallionellaceae bacterium | reverse complement strand
GGTGCGGGTGTCGCGACCGTCGATACGCGGTTCACCACTGAGGATCTGGCCGCGCACGATCTTGGCTTCCAGTGCGCTGAACAGTTCGCCAATCTCGTTCTTGGAAACGTTCTCGAATTCCGGTGTCGCCAGCGCTTCGGAGACCATGGAGCGGATCGCTTCCACTTTGTGGGTACGGGCCTGCTTTTCACGCACGGCATAAGCAGCCTTCAGGTCGGCTTCTGCCAGCGCGCTGNNGCTTCGGATTCAACCATCAGCACCGCTTTGGACGTGCCGGCAACGACGAGGTCCATCTGCGACTCAACCAGTTCTGCCTTGGTCGGGTTCAGCAGGTACTGGCCGTTGAGGTAACCCACGCGCGCCGCACCGATGGGGCCGTCGAACGGAATGCCGGATATGGCCAGCGCGGCGGACGCACCGATCATCGCGGGGATGTCGGAATCGATCTCGGGATCGGACGACATCACGGTCGCCACGATCTGCACTTCGTTGTAGAAACTCTCGGGGAAC
>DMCN01000113.1:0-4845 GCA_003445795.1 Gallionellaceae bacterium | reverse complement strand
GACCAGCACCACAGTGTCGTCCAGGCTGACCATGACTGCGCCGCTGGCTTGGCGCGCGATCTCGCCGGTTTCAAGGGTCAATTGATGTTTGCCGTAGCTCAGGGTTTTTTTATAGTGACTCAAGATATCTCTCCAATGTAAATGCGTGACCGAGTGGTCGTTACCAGCATGTTGCTTCGACATCCAAAACGAAGCGGGCCGCATTCGCGACCCGCTTGTAAAACTTGTTACTTGCGCAGTTCCAGACGCTGGATCAGCTCTTTGTAACCCGCTTCGTTCTTGCTCTTCAGGTAGTCAAGCAGCTTGCGGCGGCGACTTACCAGGCGCAGCAGACCACGACGGGAGTGGTGATCCTTGTTGTGTTCTTTGAAGTGATCGGTCAGGTAATTGATACGTGCCGTTATCAGGGCTACTTGAACTTCGGGGGATCCGGTATCGCCCTTTGCGCGCTGATAGTCAGTCACGATCTGCGATTTTTGTACGGCGGTAATAGACATTAGGCTTCTCTCTCCAATAAAAAGTGCGGCATTCTACCCCCGAATGGGGTATCCGCTCAAGTTGATTCGCGCTGTGCAGCTGCCTTGGCCACGCTGGACAACAGACGGCTCGGGGACAACCGCCCTCCCTCCAGATCGCCCAGTCCGATAAAGTGCCCGCCGGCGTATAAACGGCGCTTTCCGTCGGGGTGAGCATCGCTCAGCCCCAGTCTTTGGCCCTGGGCGAGGCGCCCGGCCTGAACCTCGTCCAGCTCCAGACTGGGCAGGTTCTGTACCAGCCGGTCCAGCGGCATCAGGCAGGCATCGCGCTGTTCTGCGCCCATGGCCTCAAGCTGCTGCAGGGCAAGGGCATCGTCGAGCACGAATTCGCCGATCCGCGTGCGCCGCAAGGCGATCAGATGTCCCCCGCAGCCCAGCACCTCGCTGATATCCTCGGCCAGGGTGCGGACATAAGTGCCCTTGCTGCACAGCACGCTGAATTCCAGCTCATCCCCCGCCAGCCGCTCCAGCTTCAGCTCGTGGATGAAGATGGTGCGCAACTCGCGCTCCACCGTTTCGCCTTTGCGGATGTACTCGTACAAGGGCTTGCCCTGATGCTTGATGGCGCTGTGCATGGGCGGAAGCTGCCGGCTCTCGCCCATGAACTGCGCCAGCGCCGCCAGCGCCTTCGTTTCATCCACAACGACAGGACGGGTATCGGTCACTTCGCCTTCGGCGTCGCCCGTGGTCGTGCGTTGCCCCAGACGTATGGTCGCCCGATAGCCCTTGTCGGCATCGAGCAAGGCGATGGTGAATTTGGTGGCCTCGCCGAAGCAGACCGGCAGCAGGCCGGTGGCCAGCGGGTCGAGCGTGCCGGTGTGACCGGCCTTCTCGGCATTGAACAGATGACGGACTTTTTGCAGTGCGGTGTTGGAGCTGAGTTCCAGCGGCTTGTCGAACAGCAAGACACCATCCAGCGGTCTTTTGACGCGTTTGAATTGCTCAGTCTTTTTTGTCACTAGCGACCGCTTGATCGATAAGCTGCGAAAGATGCGCTCCATGCTCCACGGAGGCGTCATAGAGGAAATGCAACTGCGGCGTGATGCGCAGCTTCATGGCATGCGCCAGCTGGCTGCGCAGGAAACCGGCGGCACGCTCCAGGCCTTGAAACAGTTCCGGGCTGTCGCCGTCCAGCGAGGTGTAGAACACTTTCGCGTGGGCATGGTCGTTGGTCACCTCCACGCCCGTCAGTGTGACCTTCTTCACACGCGGGTCCTTCACCTCCAGGCGAATCAGCTGTGCCAATTCGCGCTGGATCTGCTCGGCGATGCGGTCCGTGCGTGCGTAGTCTTTTGCCATTACAGCGCGCGAGCCACTTCCACGATCTCGAACACCTCAAGGAAATCGCCGACCTCCAGGTCGTTGAAACCCTTCAGCGACAGGCCGCACTCGAAGTTAGATTTCACTTCCTTGGCGTCATCCTTGAAGCGCTTCAGCGAATCCAGCTCGCCGGTATGGATGACCACGTTGTTGCGCAACACACGCACGCTGGAGGAACGCTTGATCATGCCCTCGGTGACGTAGCAACCCGCGATCGTTCCCACCTTGGAGATGGTGAACACTTGGCGGATCTCGACCATACCGATGATGCTTTCCCTCTTCTCGGGAGCCAGCATGCCGGACAGTGCCGCTTTGATCTCGTCCACCATCGCGTAGATGATGTTGTAGTAGCGGATATCCACGCCGGACGACTCCGCCAGACGGCGCGCGGTCGCGTCGGCACGCGAGTTGAAGCCGATGATGATGGCCTTGGAAGCCAGCGCCAGGTTGACGTCGGACTCGGTGATGGCACCCACGCCGCTGTGGATCAGGTTGACCTTGACCTCGGCTGTGGAAATCTTCTGCAACGAACCGGCGATCGCCTCGAGCGAACCCTGCACGTCTGCCTTCACGATCACAGACAAGGTCCGCACTTCGCCCTCGCCCATCTGCTCGAACATGTTCTCCAGCTTGGCCGCCTGCTGCTTGGCGAGCTTCACGTCGCGGAACTTGCCCTGACGGAACAGCGCGATCTCGCGCGCCTTCTTTTCGTCGGCCAGCACAAGGAAATCCGCACCGGCGACCGGCACTTCGGACAAACCTTGAATTTCGACCGGGATGGAGGGGCCCGCTTCGTTGATCACTTTGCCGTTCTCGTCCAACATGGCGCGCACACGGCCCGATACGGAGCCGACCAGAATCGCGTCGCCGCGTTTCAGCGTGCCGGATTGCACCAGCAGGGTCGCCACTGCACCCTTGCCCTTGTCCAGACGCGCTTCGACCACCACGCCCTTGGCGCTGGCGTTCTTCGGCGCCTTCAGTTCCAGCACTTCGGCCTGCAACAGGATGCCTTCCAGCAAGGTGTCGATGCCCTGACCGGTCTTTGCGGATACTTCGACGAACATCGCGTCACCGCCCCAATCCTCGGGCACCACGCCTTCGGCCACCAGTTCCTGGCGCACGCGCTCGGAATTGGCATCCGGTTTGTCGATCTTGGTGATCGCGACCACGATAGGCACTTCGGCCGCCTTGGCGTGGTGGATCGCTTCCTTGGTCTGCGGCATCACGCCGTCGTCGGCAGCCACAACCAGAATGACGATGTCAGTCGCTTTCGCGCCGCGCGCACGCATCGCGGTAAACGCTTCGTGGCCCGGGGTGTCGAGGAAGGTGATCATGCCGCGCGGGGTATCGACGTGATACGCACCGATGTGCTGCGTGATACCGCCGGCTTCGCCGGAAGCCACACGGGTGCGGCGAATATAGTCCAGCAGAGAAGTCTTGCCGTGGTCGACGTGACCCATGACCGTGACGACCGGAGCACGAGACTCCAGCACCACATCGCCGTGGTCGACCGCTTCCATCAGGAAGGCATCGGGATCGTCCGGCTTGGCCGGCACGGCCTTGTGGCCCATCTCTTCGACCACGATCATCGCGGTCTCCTGATCCAGCACCTGGTTGATGGTGACCATGGAACCCATCTTCATCAGAACCTTGATGATCTCGGCAGCCTTGATCGACATCTTCTGCGCCAACTCGGCGACGCTGATGGTTTCCGGAACCATCACTTCCTGCACGATAGGCTCGGTCGGCAACGAGAATGCGTGTGCAGCCTCGGGCTTGCTGTGTTTGTCGTGACGCGGCGCGCGAACAGCGCTACCGCCAGTACGTCCGCCCAATCCGGCGCGTGTATCCGTGGTACGCGAAGGCGGACGCTTCTTGTGTCCTTTGTCATCCCACGGGCTGTCTTTAACGGCAGCGGGTTTGTCGATCTTCTTGGCGGGACGTGCCACCTTGTCGCCGGGCTTGAGCGTCGGTTTATGCAGCGTTCCATCCGGTGTTCCGGCAGCGGGTGCGACGGCGGCGGGTACCTCGGCAACCGGCTTGGCTTCGACAACAGGCTCCGGCACGGGTGCAGGTGCCGGTTCGGCCGCAGCTGCCTTGCGCTTGCTGGTACGCGCCTGTTTGGCTTCGATCTCGGCGGCCTGGCGCGCGGCCAGTTCGGCTTGCAGACGCGCTTCTTCTTCGCGCGACTTCTGTTCCTGCTCGTCGAGCACCTTCTTGACCGGCTTGGCTGGCTGCGCCTCTACCACCGGAGCAGCTTCTTCCACAGCGGCAGTCGGTGCGGCGACCGTGCGTTTCTTGCGCACTTCCACCTGGATGGTGCGCGACTTGCCGGTGCTGTCCGACTTCTTGATCGCCGTCGTCTCGCGGCGGGTCAGCGTGATCTTGTTCTTGCCGGCACCGTGCGCGCCGCGCAAGTGTTCCAGCAGTTGCGATTTGTCCTGCTCCGATATGGTGTCGGTATCTTTCTGCTTGGCGACTCCAGCCGATTGCAACTGCTCCAACAGCAGTTCTACCGGCAGTCCAAGCTCACCCGCAAATTGCGCGACGTTCATTTTTCCCATTACGACCCCTTAAACCAATACCACCAGACTACGGATAACCTTTACTGTCTGCGCTGCCGGTTCAAACGAACCAGGGCGCACGCGCCGTCATGATCAACTGATTGGCGCGGTCGGCATCCATACCGGTCATTTCCACCAGTTCGTCACCGTCCAGATCGGCCAGCTGTTCCTGCGTACCGACACCCTTGCCAGCCAGCGTGCGCGCTGTCTCTTCGTCCATGCCCTCGATCTTCAGCAGGTCTTCGATGTTGTGCTCGACCTGCTCTTCGTTGGCGATGGCCGCCGTCAGCAGCGCATTGCGCGCACGGCTGCGCAACTCGTTCACCGTGGCTTCGTCCAGCGACTCGATGGCCAGCATCTCGTCCAACTCCACGTAAGCCACTTCTTCCAATGTATTGAAACCTTCCTGCACCAGGATGTCGGCG